>VBCZ01000443.1 GCA_005889025.1 Betaproteobacteria bacterium | reverse complement strand
CCGGACGCCGGACGAAAAGCTCGGAAACGTTCATGACGTCTGTGCCTTGCCGGGATTCACCTTCGTTCCGGGCGCGAGGCGGAGCTGGCCCACGGTGACGACCTGGTCGCCCGGCTGCAGGCCGCCGGCCACGACGGTGTCGTCACCCTCGGCGCGGGCGATCTTGATGTTGCGCAACTCGACCGTCATATCCGGTTTCATTATGTATACGTACTGCCCCGTCGGACCGCTTTGCACCGCCGCCGAAGGCGCGACGATCGCATCCTTCTGCTCGTAGAGCGTCAACACGACATTGACGAACTGTCCGGGCCACAATGCCTTGTCGGTGTTCGGGAACTCGGCCTTGAGCTTGATCGTGCCGGTGGTCGCATCGGCACTGTTGTCGATGAAGGAGAGCTTGCCGGCCGCCATCGGATGCGTGGAATTGGCGAAGCCCGCCTGTACCTTGAGCTCTCCGTCGGCCTGATACTTGCGAATGTCGGCAATATTCTGTTCGGGCACCGAAAACGATGCGTACACCGGAACGATTTGATTGATGACGACCAGCGGATTGGTGTCGTTGGCCTTGACCAGGTTGCCCTGCTGGATCTGGATGCGACCCGCATAGCCGGTGACCGGCGAGCGGATGGTGCAGTACTCGAGCGACAGCTTGGCGTTTTCGATCGCGGCTTCGTCGGCGCTGACCGTCGCCGCGGCGGTCGCCGTATTGGTTCGCACCTGCTCGTATGCGTCAGGCGAGATGAAGTTCTTGGCGAGCAGATCCTTGTAGCGCTTCTCCTGCTCCGTCGCGCGGTCGAGCAGCGCCTTGTCCTTGAGCAGATTGGCCTGCGCCTGCCGGAGGCTCGCCGCGAAGGGGCGGGAATCGATTTCAAACAGGACGGCGCCTTGTCGCACTTCGTCGCCTTCCTTGAACTTGACTGAAAGAAGCTGCCCGTCGACGCGGGCTTTGATAGAGACGGTGGTGAACGGCTCTACATTACCGATGGCGACCAGTCGAACCGGCATAGTCTTGGCGACGACGGCCGCGACAGTGACCGGCACCGCCGATGCGGTCTTTTGCGACTCGGCACGCGAACCTCGATTCGCCTGCTGGACAATAAGCACCCCCGCGCCCAGTACCGCCAGCACGAAGATGCCCGAAAAAAGTTTCTTTCTGGTCGACATCGAAGGTGACGCGCAGCAGAGCGTTCCGCGCCAATTCTCCTACCTCGGTTCGCCGCGCCGGCAACAGGTGCAGCCGATAGTCTCGACCCCGATCCATGCCGAGGGTTCCCGCCGCGACATTTGAGAGCGCAGTGATCGGTCGAGCCATCAATTATGGCCTATACGGGGAAAACCGGGGATAAGCCAAGGCGCCGCGGATGCTGGCTATCCCTGCGCTTGCCGACGCGTCCTCTCGACGACGTCAGGCGCGACGGCACTCCTGCGGCAGATATTTAGCCGGGATGTCAACCGGAACGCAGACCCAGCGCATATGCTGTGAGCGGTCCACGGTCGGGGCCAGGAGGATGGTTTTGCCGGCAAGCTCTTCGATAGTCGAACCCAGCGCCAGACGCAGCCTGCCGTCGATGGGGCTGAAGCTTACATTGTCGACTACGAGTCCCCCCAACTGCATCAGCGTAGCCGCGTCATCGAGCGCGCGGGGAATCGCCTTGAAGCGTATCCAGTTGTCCTCGACTTGGCGTTGCAGCGGCTTCACCGCGGCCAGGCTCTCGATCACGCGGGTTCGTATGGTGCGATCCTGATACATCGCGTACAGCGCCGGTGCGACCAGGCGTGGCGCCAGCATGATGGCGGCGCCTCCGAAAAGGATTGCGATGGCGACGGTGGTCGGCGGGCGCCTGGCGAGTCCATGCGCCATGTCGGAGGTGTCGCCGGCTCTTGCCTGCGCGCGGCGCATCAGTGTTTTTACACGCGAGTAAACAAGTGCATTGGCAAACAACGCCGCGATCACGTTCGGCAATATCAAGATGAGCAATGCGGCGCTCCCAAACCATACGACGGACGAGTTCCCGAGCGCGGGTTCGATGCTGCCGAATGCCACCGCACCCATCAGCGGCAACAGTGCGAAGGCGAGCCCCGGCACCCAAAGCTTGCGATAGAACGCCCATACGCTGGGCAGGAAAAACGCCGGCCAATGCCAGCCGAGCGATGTCTTGCCCGCTTTTTCGTATCGAAGAAACCTGGGCACATAATAGTCGGCACGCGGACCGACCGCGACGCGGAATAACACCGCCAAAACCGGAGGGACCACCCTTTCGGCGAAGCGCGCGGATTCCCAGGGCATGGTGATGGTCTCCTTGACGGGCACAACCGCCGGATTGAAATGGCTACTTCGAGGGAAAGTCAGTTCGATCATTTATTTCTGACTCCATCAACATGACTTCGCTGCAGGTGGTTGGACATTGGAGCGGGTGAAGGGGATCGAACCCTCGTCGTAAGCTTGGGAAGCTTCTGCTCTGCCATTGAGCTACACCCGCTTCGTGCTATCCACGGTGTTACCGCTCTACCATTGTGCCGATCTCGCCTTATGGCGATCTCGGCATCCCTCGCCTCTCGCTGCGCTCGCAGCTCGGGACCCGCGCGCGCTCTGCCGCGGGGTCCTGCGCCGCTCTCGCTATTCGCGCGCGCGGCTGGTGAGCTACACCCGCTTCGTGTTGTTCCTGTGCTGACGCTGTACGGTGAATCCATTCATTTCGTCAGCGCATTTTACGGCGTCTGCGAGCCGCTCCGCAATTCGGCATTGCGAGAGTGGCGATGTGGCGTGATATGGGTGATGCTCTTGCGGGATGTAAATCAAGCACGCGCTGTCGCTTTCGGGCGACAATAGGCGCATGGGCAATCCGTTGCCCAAAGGCCGATGACGCGGGCGGAAAATCCGTGTTAGGGCCGATAGCGGTTACAACTCGTTCACTCGTCACATGTCCTCTCAGCGTTCCGCTGCGATTGCCGAAGCTGCCGCGTGGTTCGATCGCGGCGAGCTTCTCGCCGACTTGCAACGCCGGGTCGGGTTTCGCACCGAGAGCCAGCTTTCCGAGAGCGCGGGCTCGCTGCTCTCTTATATTCGCGATGAAATCGCCCCCAGTGTCGAGCGGCTCGGGTTTCGGGTCTCGATCCGGCCGAATCCTGTCGATGGCGCGCCGGCGATGCTCTTTGCGGAGCGCTTGGAGGACCCTTCGCTGCCCACCGTGCTCATCTATGGGCACGGCGACGTGGTGGCCGGCTACGATCAACAATGGAGCGAAGGTCGCTCGCCCTGGAATGTGACGATAGCGGACGGTCGATGGTACGGACGCGGCACCGCCGACAACAAGGGGCAGCACAGCATCAATCTCGCGGCGCTGCAGCGCGTGATCGCGGTGCGCGGCCGGCTCGGCTTCAACGCAAGGTTGCTCATCGAGATGGGCGAGGAGATCGGCTCGCCGGGTCTCAAGCTCGCGTGCGAGCGTCATGCGAGCGACTTGCGCGCCGATGTGCTGATCGCGTCGGACGGTCCGCGCCTGTCGTCGGAGCGGCCGACCATTTTTCTGGGCTCGCGTGGCGCATTCAACTTCGAGCTCGAGGTCAATTTGCGCGATGGCGGGCATCACTCGGGAAACTGGGGCGGGCTGCTCGCCAATCCCGGAACGATTCTCGCCAACGCGATGGGTTCGCTGGTCGATGCGCGCGGGCGCATCCTGGTTCCCGCGCTGCGGCCACCCGCTATGCCGGATTCGGTCCGACGCGCATTGACAGACATTGAGCCTGGCGAACCCGGCGGGCCTTCGATCGACGCCGATTGGGGTGAGCCGGGCTTGACGCCCGCGGAGCGCGTCTTCGGCTGGAACGCGCTCGAAGTGCTCGCGTTTCGCACTGGAAATCCCGACCGCCCGGTCAACGCGATCCCGCCGCGCGCAAGTGCGGTAATGCAATTGCGATTTGTCGCCGGCTGCGACTGGCGGACCTTCATTCCGGCCATTCGCGCGCACCTCGACGCGCAGGGCTTGACCATGGTCGACGTGCGGCAGGGGACGATGGAGCCGATGAGCGCAACACGACTCGACCCGGAACATCCGTGGGTGCGGTGGGCGGTCGCGTCGATCACCGCCACCACCGGTACGGCGCCCGCGGTGCTGCCCAACCTGGGCGGCTCCCTGCCCAACGATTGCTTCGCCGACGTGCTGGGGATGCCGACGGTCTGGATACCGCATTCGTATCCGGCGTGCTCGCAGCATGCGCCCGACGAGCACATGCTTTCGCGGGTCGCACGCGAAGGACTGCAGATCATGACGGGGATTTTCTTCGACCTGGGTGAGCGTGGGACGCCCGCCCGCGCCCGCTCGTCCATCTCCTGAAGCGCGGCTACGGACGGATATACGCCCAGCCCTGCTGTTGCTTGGACATCAGCTCCACCACGCCGGAGCCGACGTAGCCGATGCCTTTGAGCATGTCGCTGTGCGCGAGGTTCTGGCCACGCATCGTTGTCTCGCAGGCCACGATCTTCACGCCCGACGCAATGGCTTCGTCGACGCGGTTGCCCACCGGGGAGTCGAACTTGAGCATGCCGATCCCGCCTGCGCCATAGACGACGATCTCGATATCGACGTTAGCCGCGCCCAAGTCCGTCTGGATATTCTTCGCATTGTTGAGCGCCAGGTTCCATTTTGTCTGCTCGCCGTCGCTGACCTGGATGACGACCTTGCTGCGTTGCGGGCTCGACTGCTCCGCATGGGCGGTTGCGATGATTCCCGAACCGGTTGCCGTGGTCGCGACGACCGCGAGCGCGGCCACGAAACAAAGAAGGTATTGGGTGCGCATGGATGCTCCTCCGGCCGTTGCGGGATGTCCTGTCGGTCACGCGTAAAGCGCTATGACGAATCATCGATTCTACGCGATGGCGGTCACGCCCCATCCCGGGAACTACGCGATGCGCCGCGTGCCCACGGATTAGAGAAAGTGTGTAAGTAGCCACTTTCAGAACGGGGGAACATCGCATCGGAAGTAATCACGGATGCGCCCGCGAGCGATTTGCCCATCACTTACGGATGTCCACGCCGGACCGGCGAGGAGGCGAGCGTCGGCGACGCTTCGTTATCGCCTGCCGATCGCGGTCGGAATCGCCTCAAGGCCGGCTTGCTTGGCCCCGCGCGATCGGTCGTCCCGTGTCACCGTTCGCGCCACGGATCGACCATCCAGGCGCTCATCGATTTCCCTAGTGGCCGGCGGGATCGTTCCACTCCGGCAACAGCACGATGCTGTTCGGATTGAATCCCTTGTCCTTCAGCGTATCGACGCTGCCGACCACGGCTTCCTTCTGCATATCGACGACCGTGATCGAGCCGTCGCTCATTCCCGGCAGATTCAGCAGAGCGTTTTGCACGAATGCGTAGCGCCCGTCCTTGGTGAACGCGACATGGTGCGCCCCCTCCGCGGCGGGAATCGATTTGATCAGCTTGGGATTGCGCGGGTCCTTGCCGATATCGAAGATGTGCATGTGACCCGGCTTGGCGGTGGTGACATAGAAGCGATCGCCTTTTTTATTAAAGTACATCTCCAGGGGAACGCCCGCCTTGAGCTGCGCGAAATCGTAGACTTGCGCCACGTCGAAGTCCTGTTTGGCGGGATTCCACGTCGCAGCCCACAGCGTTCCGCCGTACATGTTGGTAACGTAGGCGACCGGCGGGTTGGATCCTGGAACGAAAAGCACCTCGACCGGCGCTTCGCCGGCTGGGGACGCTTTGGTCGACACCTTGTGCGACCCCAGCACCTCACCGGTGCTTGCCTTGGCGACGGTTATCGTCTCTCCGGCGTCGCCCAAGTCCGAGGCGCGCACCGTGCTCGTCAGCAGGACGCGATCGATCCCATCGTGAACTGCGATGCCGTGCGGATAAGGCTTCGTCAATTGGACGGTCTTGACCGGCTGATCGGTGCCCGCGTCGCCCATGATCATGGCCTGCGACCCCATGCATGTCAGGAACCAGCGTTTGTTGTCGGCGGAGAAGACAACGTCCTCGCCGACGGTGCAACCCGGCACGTCGACTTTCTTCATCTCGAAGGGCCTGCGCGTCATGTCGATGACGCGAAGCTCGCTCTTGCCCAGCGAGGTCACGTAGGCCTTGGTCGAATCCTTGTTGTAGAAGATGTGGTGCGCCACGTGATCGCTCGGCAGAGGCATGTCCTGAACTGTTTGGCCGAAGGCTTTGGAGGTCGGGTCGACATCGATGACCGCGATTCCCTCCTTGCGCGGGCCCGTTGCGACCGGATTCTTCAGCGCCTTCAGCGAGTCCGGCGATTTCGATTCGTAGTTGACCATGGCGAGGATCTCGGCGGCGGCATAAGCCGGGACGAGCGCCAGTGCGATAAGCGCGGCGGCGATATGCCTGTGATCGAGTTTCATTGCGAGCCTCCTGTTCGTTGATCGAGCTCAACCGCGATGACGCGGCGTGCGGGCGGGACGCGTGCGCTTGCCCGGCAGCTGTTGAGGCGACCCCGAAACGAGGCGCCAAAGCGCATGGGTGCCCGGTCGAAACAACATGATCCCGCTAGCGCGAGCGTTCCGCAAGGGTTTCCGAAAGGAGCTTTCCGGAGCGGCCCATGCGATCATGAACGCTCGCTTTACGCAATCTTCGACAACGGTGCTGCTGACCGCCCAATCGACTGCCCCATCGGACCCGCGAATGCTGGAGGCTGCCGGAGGTGCCTGTCCAGCCGACCCGACGCGATTCGCCGTCGTCTGTCTGCTGGCGGGGTGCTTCGCGCTGCTTGCGTTGCATCATCGGTTCGATGGGGAAGCGCGCGACGCCCGGTGCGCGGCCGGCGCGCCGGCGGATTCGCCTGTCGCGGCCCGAACCTTCGACCTTCGCATCGAACAGCGGCGATTGGCCGGCGGCGCAAGCACGCTTCGCGTGGTCCAGGGTGACCGAATCGAGCTGCGCTGGACGAGCGACGAAGTCGCGACCTTGCATCTGCACGGCTACGAGGTAGAGGCAACCGTTGCGCCGGGCGCACCGGCAACGATGGTTTTCGAAGCTTATGCCACGGGTCGCTTTCCGATCGTAGCTCACGGCTTCGGAAAAAGCGGCGGTTCGACGACCACACCGCAGCGCGAAAAAACGCTGCTGTATCTGGAAGTGCATCCAAGATAGCGGCCGCCTGATGCGCTGCAGAGAAGCAACGCGCCGCAAGCATTTCGCGAGCGCGCTTGCGCCTGCGATGCTAGCGGCGATTTCGCCGGACGGCGCCCTTGCCCACGGTTTCGGCCAGCGCTACGACCTCCCGGTCCCGCTTTGGCTTTATCTCACCGGCGCCGCAGCCGCGGTGGGTTTTTCCTTTTTATTGCTCGCGATCTTCGCCCGCGAGACGGGCGCGCATCATGGCTACCCCCGAATCAACCTGCTGCGCTGGCGTCTTACGCGTGCTTTCGCGGACCGCTACGTGCTCTCGTGCCTGCGCGCGCTCGCACTGGCGCTTTTTGTGGTGGTCGTTGCGGCCGGGTTCGCCGGAGCCCAGAACCCCTTCAAGAACATCGCGCCTATCATGGTGTGGGCGCTTTGGTGGGTGGGCGTGCCATACGCTGCGGCACTGCTCGGCAACGTCTGGGCGCTGCTCAACCCCATCGACACGCTCTTCGCTTACCTGGAACGCGGGTATGCGCGGCTGACGCGCGGGTCGGCTCTCTCGCGAGGGCTCCGCTATCCGGCTTGGCTCGGCGTCTGGCCGGCGGTTGCCTTGTTCCTGGCCTTTGCCTGGGCGGAGCTGGTCTGGGAGCACGGCGATACCCCTGCCAATGTCGCGACCGCAGTCCTCGCCTATTGCGCGATCGCCTGGGCAGGGATGTTCGTGTTCGGACGCGAGATCTGGCTCAAGCGCGGCGAGACCTTTGCCGTCGTTTTCGGTCTTCTGTCCCGATTTTCGCCCACCGAGATTCGCGTGTTGGACCCGAAGGTATGCGAAGCCTGCCCGGTGCGAAACTGCCGGTCGGCGTCGGGTTGTGTCGACTGCTATGCATGCTTCCGCCGCGCTCCCGGCGACGCTCGCGAGTGGAATCTGCGGCCGTTTGCGGTGGGCTTGTTGGGCGACGAGCCGGTGCATGCATCGGTGATGGTGCTGGTGATCCTGATGCTCGCCACCGTGACCTTCGATGGCTTTATCGAGACGCCGCTTTGGGCGAACAGCGTCGAGCGTGTAACGGCATGGATCGGCGACGGCGCCTCGCCGACTCAGAGCGACGAAGCGCGGGGCGTTCTCTACACACTCGCCCTCGTCGGCTTTGCCGCGGTTTTCCTTGCGGTCTACCTTGCTTTCTGCGTTGCGGTTGCCCGGCTGACGGCGCGATCCGAGATGACCGCGCAGCGGGGGCGCGCGCCTTACAGGGCGGGCATGCTCGCGCGCTTTTTCGTGCTGACTCTCCTTCCTATCGCCATCGCCTACCACCTAGCCCACTACCTGTCGTTCCTGCTGATGGCCGGACAATACCTGATTCCGCTCTCTTCAGACCCTTTCGGCTTCGGCTGGGACCTTTTTGGAACTTCGCGTTACTTCGTAAGGATTGCGATCGTCGACGCGCGCTTTGTCTGGTATGCCTCGGTGATTGCGATCGTCACGGGGCACATTGCGGCGGTATATCTCGCGCACGTGACGGCGATGAGGGTCTTCAAGGACAGGACGACCGCGATGCTGAGCCAGTATCCGATGCTTGCCCTTATGATCGGTTACACGATGCTGCTCGCTTGTTGCGCCATCCGACGACGATGCCGTTGTCGGCCATCCTGCTGGTGGTCGCTTCCGCCGCGTGTTTCACCACCATCGATACCAGCGTCAAATATCTCGGTGAACGTTTTCCGGTGCCGCTGCTGGTGTGGATGCGCTGGAGCTTGCAGGCGCTCCTCATGCTGATCGTGATGGGTCCGAGAATGGGCTGGGGGCTGGTGCGGAATTCGAATCCCAGGCTTCACGTGTTGCGCGGCCTGGTGCTGATTTCGTCCTCGTTTTGCTTTTTTTCAGCGCTCATGTTTCTTCCGCTGGCGGAGGCGACGGCGCTCAATTACTGCACGCCGCTCATGGTGACGCTCATGGCTGGCTGGCTGTTGCGCGAGCGCCTGACGCGGCCCCGCTGGATGGTGGTCGGCGCCGGGTTTCTCGGCATGCTGCTCATCCTGCGACCGGGCGGCGACATGCTGCACCCGGCGTCGATGCTTGCGCTCGCGGCAGCCGCCCTGTACGCCGTCTATCAGATTCTTACCCGCAGGCTTGCGGGCGAGAACCTGGTCGTTCTCATGTTCATTCCGAGCGTAATCGGCGCCGCGGCGATGTCGACGGTGGTTCCATTTTTCAATTATCACCTGTCGTTTTCCATCGCTGACGTCGCGTTGCTGGTGGCGGTCGGCGTAATGGGAACGCTGGGTCATCTGCTTTTCACCCAGGCGCTTCAGCGCGCGTCGGCATCGGCGATCGCGCCGTTTACCTACATGCAGCTTGTCTGGTCGACGATTGCGGGATGGCTCGTCTTCCGGACTTTCCCCGACCGCTGGACGCTTGCCGGTATGGTCGTCATCGCCGGAAGCGGCGTGGCGCTCACCTGGTACGAGCGCTGGCGCGCGAGCCTGCCCGCGTCGGAGCCCGCGGCCGTCGACTAGCAAATGTTAAAATCTGCGCACGGGATGCCGTCCGTCGGCGCCGAAATTCTTCTCCGGAGAAGACATGAACAAAGACAAGCCGCGCATCGGCTTTATCGGTCTCGGCCTCATGGGCCACGGGATGGCGAAAAACCTCGTAGGGAAGGGCTTCCCGCTGACCGTGCGCGTGCACAGAAATCGCAAGCCCGCAGAGGATATTCTTGCCGCGGGCGCGAAGGAAGCAAAAACCAATGCGGACCTCGCGCGCGCATCCGATATCGTCATTCTGTGCGTCACCGGTTCGCCGCAGATCGAAGAGATCATTTACGGCGATAACGGAATCATGAGTGCAGCTCGAGCCGGCCTCGTGGTCATCGACACGTCGACCGCTGAGCCGGCGTCGACCGCCAAAATTCGCGATGATCTCGCCAGAAAGGGGACGAAATACGTCGACGCGCCGCTCGCCCGTACGCCGCGGGAGGCGGAGGAAGGGCGTCTCAACACCATGGTCGGCGCCGACGACGCGACGTTCGCGCAATTGAAGCCCGTGCTCTCGGCGTACTGCGAGAACGTGATCCATGTCGGACCGCCGGGCCACGGCCACATGCTCAAGCTCGTGAACAACTTCATCGCGCAGGCCATTGCTGCGGCAACCGCCGAGGCCTGCGCGGCATGCGCCAAATCGGGAGTTTCGATCAGAAAGCTGCACGAGATCATCTCCGCCGGCGCGGTCAATTCGGGCATTTTCCAGATGATGGTGGGCAAGATGCTGGAAGGCGGCGATCTTTCCGGGCTCAAGTTCACGCTGGTCAACGCCATGAAGGACTTGCGCTATTACACGCACTTCGCCGAGTCGTTGAATCTGCTGGGCGTCGGCGACAAGTACGTCGCCTCGCTCATCGAAGCGCAGGAGAAGCTCGCCGGCGTGAACATCGTCGCGCGCTGATCGGCCCGATTCTAAAAGCCTCGGAGTTCCGAGCGGCGCGGGGGCGCGATTGCGCTATGCTTAGCTTCTTTGGAAGTCAGTCATGATCCAGAGAGCAGCAGACATGGCCAGCGCACCCCTATCGCTCTGGGAAAATCCGCTCGGCACCGACGGTTTCGAATTTGT
>VBCZ01000442.1 GCA_005889025.1 Betaproteobacteria bacterium | reverse complement strand
CCGACGTCGGTGGCGCGCTTGAGATACGCCGCGAGACAGGCGATGTGATGCGAACGGCGAATGACCACCGTCCCGGTGCCGCGGGCCCGCGCCATCTCGGAGGCGCGATCGAGCGCACGCAGTGTAAGCCACGGCCCGGGCAGGCGCTCGCCGTCCCACACCTCCGCGGCCGCGCGGCGGCTGCGCACGCGAGGCTCTCCCGATGTCGCCATCCTGCCATTCACGATCTCGTCGAGATAGGGCGCAAGCAGCGCCAGCCCGTGCGTCGTGTGTCCGAGCAGGTCGCCATCGAGCAGCACATCGGCGATATCCCGCGCGATATCGTCGCGCACGCCAGTGTGTTCGAGGAGGTTGCGCGCGAAAACACGCAGCTCATCGGCGCGATAGCGCCGCGGAATTTCGTTGTTTTGCATCGGGAAGGTTGACGCAAAGAAGGCAATCGACGAGCATTCTAACCCACTCCGCATTTCCACTCCCCCGACGTGATTCCCGCAACCTTGACGGTCAGCATCGTCACGTATCGTCCGGATCTCGCGCTCCTCGAACGTACGCTCCGCGCGCTTGGGGCTTCGCTCACCGCGGCGCGCAATGCGGGGCTGCTTCGTGCCGCCAACGTCGCGCTCATCGACAACACCGGCTCCCGCACCAGCGCCGGCGCGGTGATCAAGCTTGGAAAGGCGATGTTCGAATACAGCGATGTCACGATGAGCTATCTTCACGGTCACGCCAACATCGGCTACGGCGCCGCGCACAATCTGGTGATGCACGGCGGCAGCACCCACTATCATCTGGTGCTCAACCCCGACGTCGAGCTCGCGCCCGATGCGCTGACGGTCGCGCTTCGTTATCTGGAGGATCACGCCAATATCGGCGTCCTCGCGCCGGCAACCTTCCGCGACGACGGCAGCAGGGAATACGCGTGCAAGCGCCATCCCTCGGTGCTCGATTTGATCCTGCGCGGCTTTGCTCCGCGGATCGTCCGGAGATTGTTTCGCAGGCGCCTCGCGCGTTATGAGATGCGTGACGTGATGAGCGAAGCGGGCGCGAAGAAAGTGGTTTCACCGGTGCCGGTGATGAGCGGATCATTCATGCTTGCGCGGCGCAAGGCGATCGAAGCGACCGGCGGCTTCGATCCCGCGTTTTTCCTTTACTTCGAGGACTTCGACTGGAGCGTTCGCCTCAACCGCGTCACCGGAAGCGCGTGCGTTCCCTCGGTGCGCATCGTCCACCACGGTGGCGGCGCGGCGAAAAAAGGCGCGCGGCACGTCGGATATTTCGCCAAGAGTGCGGTGCGATTTTTCAACAAGCACGGCTGGAAGTGGCTTTGAGCGATCGCAAGGTCCTGGTGACGGGGGCGCAAGGATTCATCGGCCGCGCCTTGTGCGCGCGGCTGCAGGAGTCGGGCATTGTCCATGTAGGCGCGGTTCGCGCGTTGGACGACCGCGCCACGAAAGCGGCGCCGCTGGTCGCGCTCGGCGACTTTGCAGCGGCCGAGTGGGACGCCGCGCTTGCCGGCGTCGATGCTATCGTCCACCTCGCAGGCCTGGCGCACGTGCGAGCCGCCGCGGACCCGAGCGATCCGACGCCCTATGTCGTCGCCAATGTGCACGTCACGCGCAGGTTGTGCGACGCAGCGTCACGGGCACGGGTGCGTCGCATCGTTCTGGTGAGCAGCGTGAAGGTCTACGGCGAGAACACCGCGCCGGGCCGGCCGTTTCGCGCCGGCGATCCCGCGTCGCCGCGCGACCTGTACGCCCAGAGCAAGGCCGAAGCTGAAAAGGTGCTTTGGGAAGTCTGTCGAAGGCATGGCATCGAAGGGGTGGTGCTCCGCCTTCCGCTGACCTATGGGCCGGGCGTGAAAGGAAATTTTCTGATGCTTCTGGAGGCCATTGCCGCGGAGCGTCGTCTGCCGCTTGCAGGCATCGCAAACCGCCGCAGCTTACTCAATGTCGCCAACGCCGTCAGCGCCATCGAAGCCGCGCTGGTCCGTCCCGCGCTCGCCGGCGCGACACTGCCGGTCGCAGACGAGCAGACCCTGTCGACGTCGGACCTCGCGCGAAGGCTCGCCCGCGCGCTCGGCGTGACAGCGCATCTGTTTCACGTGCCCGCGCCCGTATTGCAAACCGCTGCAGCGCTTGCCGGCAAACGCGCCTCCATGACGCGCTTGCTTGGATCGCTGGAAGTCGACGCGCGTCGATTCTGCGTGCTGGCGTCGTGGTTGCCGGTGCACACGGTGGACGAGGGGCTTGCCGCGACAGCGGCGTGGTGGAAGCTTCGCCACGTGTTGTAACCGCGAGTGGGAAGAGGCCGCGGTTAGGGCCCGGCGACCCGCCGCTATAATCCTCATCTTTTCATGGGAGCGATGCGATGACATTGCGGCAGGGCGGGCGGCGCACCGACGAGCTTCGTCCGCTGTCGATCACACGCCACTACTCCCGCCATGCGGAAGGATCGGCGCTGATCGAATGCGGCGAGACGCGTGTGCTGTGCACCGCCTCGGTCGAGGAGGCCGTCCCGCCGTTTCTCAAAGGCCACGGGCGAGGCTGGCTCACCGCGGAGTACGGCATGCTGCCCAGAGCGACCAATACGCGTACGCGGCGCGAAGCGGTGGAAGGCAAGCAGTCGGGCCGCACTCAGGAGATTCAGCGGCTCATCGGCCGCAGCCTTCGCGCGATTGCCGACCTGACGCAGCTTGGCGAGCGCACGATACGCGTCGATTGCGACGTGCTTCAGGCGGATGGCGGAACGCGCTGCGCATCGATCAGCGGCGCGTGCGTCGCCCTTTACGACGCAGTCGCCTGGTGCAGGACGCAGGGCCTGATCAGCGCCTCGCCGCTCCGCGACTTTGTCGCGGCGGTTTCGGTCGGGCTCGTTCACGGCGCGGCGATGGTCGACCTCGACTATGCCGAGGATTCGGGCTGCGACACCGACATGAACCTGGTCATGACGGGCTCCGGCCGATTCGTGGAGATCCAGGGCACAGCGGAAGGCATTCCCTTTTCCCGTTCGCAGATGGACGCGCTGGTCACGCTGGGCGAAAACGGCGCGCGTGAGTTGATCGCCGCGCAAAAAAAGGTGCTGGCGCTGGAATGATCGACCGTCTGGTCCTCGCATCGGGTAACGCAGGCAAACTGCGGGAGTTCCGGCGGCTGCTCTCGCCGCTCGGCATCGATGTGATCGCGCAGAGCGAGTTGCGGATTCCGGAAAGCGACGAGCCGCACTCTACATTCGTCGAGAATGCCATTGCCAAAGCGCGTCATGCGAGTGCGCGCGCGCGCCTTCCCGCGCTGGCCGACGACTCCGGAATCTGCGTGGATGCCCTTGGTGGCGCGCCGGGCGTGCAGTCGGCGCGCTACGCAGGGGACCCGCGCTCGGACGCGCGCAATAACCAGAAACTGGTCGCCGAGCTTGCGCGCATTGCCGATCGCCGCGCGCACTATTACTGCATGCTCGTGCTGATGCGGACGCACGACGATCCCGAGCCGATTCTGGCCGAGGGTCGCTGGGAGGGAACGATCATCGACGATGCGCGCGGGTCTGGCGGTTTCGGCTACGACCCGCATTTTCTCGATGCCCGAACCGGACTCACCGGCGCCGAGCTCCCGCTGGAGCGAAAAAATGAGCTCTCGCATCGCGGCAAGGCGATCCGCGCATTGATGGCGAGACTGGACGAGCAGCGATGACGACCATCATCGAACCGACCTTGCTCGCTCCGCGGTTCAGCGCGCTGCCGCCCCTGTCGCTCTACATCCATATTCCCTGGTGCCTGAAAAAGTGCCCGTATTGCGATTTCAACTCGCACCAGCGGCGCGGCGATATTCCCGAAGCGGAATACGTTGCCGCGCTTATCGCCGACCTCGAGTTTGCGCTCCCTTCGATCTGGGGGCGGCGTGTGACCTCCGTGTTTTTCGGGGGCGGGACGCCGAGCCTGTTCTCCGTGCAGGCGATCGACGAGATACTCGGCGCGGTGCGCGCGCGCGTCCCACTGGCGCCCGATGCCGAAATCACTCTCGAAGCCAATCCGGGCACCTTCGAGCAGCAGAAATTCGCTGGATACAGGAGCGCAGGCGTCAACCGGCTTTCGCTCGGCGTGCAAAGCTTCCAGCGGCGCCTGCTCCATGCGCTGGGGCGCGTGCACGACGAGCATGAAGCGCAAATAGCCGCGGGCGCGGCAATCGAGATTTTCGGCAACGTCAACCTCGACCTCATGTATGCGCTGCCAGGGCAAACGCCTGCCGATGCTCGCGCCGATCTGAGCGTGGCGCTCGGCTTCGCGCCGCCGCATCTCTCGTTCTACCAGCTCACGATCGAGCCCAATACGCTGTTTCACCGCCAACCGCCGCGACTTCCCGACGACGATACATCCGCCGACATCGAAGATGCGATCGAAATCGAGCTCGCGGCTTCGGGCTATGTGCATTACGAAACCTCGGCGCATGCCAGGCCCGGATTCGAATGCCGGCACAATCTCAACTACTGGCGCTTCGGCGACTATCTTGGCATCGGCGCGGGCGCCCATTCCAAGCTTTCGTTCCCGGACCGCGTCGTGCGCCAGGTACGTTACAAGCAACCCGACCAGTATTTGCGCGAAATGGCGCGCGGTCAGCCGTTGCTCGAGGACCGCAAGGTAGTCCGGTCGGAGATCGGCTTCGAGTTCATGCTCAATGCGTTGCGGCTTAGCGACGGGGTGTCTGTGGCCTTGTTCGCCGAACGAACCGGCTTTCCGCTGACACTGGTGCAAAAGGAGCTCGGCGAGGCGGAAGCGCGGGGCCTTGTCGAAATCGACCACATGCGCATTCGGCCGACGCCGTTGGGACGAAGGTTTCTCAACGATCTGCAGGCGCTGTTCCTGCCTGCCAACGACGGCGTCGACTCGCCCGTCCGGGTGAAGGCAATCGCCGTCCATGGCGCACCACGGCGGTTTCGCGCCGGCCTTGTCAAATGAAGCACCCCAGGAAATGCATTCTGCTTGGGACCGCGGGTCTCGATCGCACGCTCTTTCGTTGCTTGCGAAGGATGGCGCTCCAGGCAAGTCGAATGCCGGCAAGCGATGAATAAGGTCCGCATGCTTGCAGAGATTCGCTAAGCCGTGACGCTTTCGCGGCGCGACCTCGAGGAAGGCCGCATGCGCGCCATCTACATGGCGACAGTCGACCCGAGTCGCGCGCTCTCCGACGAGGCGCTCGCCGCATCGCTTGCGCAGGCGCTCGCACAGCGTCCGGCCAACGCCGACTGGTGGGTCTTCGCGTACGGATCGCTTCTGTGGAATCCGCTATTTCCCTTTGAGGACGCGCATCCGGCGCTGCTGCGGGGCTTTCACCGACGGTTTTGCCTGTGGTCGCTCGGCTCCCGCGGTACGGTCGACCGGCCGGGCCTGGTGCTCGGTCTGGATCGCGGCGGATCGTGCCGAGGCGTTGTCTATCGCCTGCCTGCGCGGCGCGCGCACGGGGAACTTGCGCTGCTCTGGCGCCGTGAGATGGTCGTCGGTTCGTATCGGCCGCGCTGGATGCGTGTTCAAAGCGCCGGGCGATCGATTACCGCGCTCGCGTTCATCGTGGATCGTGCGCATCCGCAATATGCCGGGCGATTGTCGGCGTTGCACCAGGCGAAGGCGCTATCCGGCGCGTCAGGCGTTTTTGGGTCGTCGGCGGATTATCTCGAACGCGCCCGAGTGGCGCTGGTCACCCACGGCATTGTCGATCCCTACCTTGAGCGTCTCGCAGTCGCAGTGGCGCGGCGTCGCCGCACTTAGCGCCCAGCACGCGTAGGGCCGAATTCATTCGGCCGCCGACGTATCTTTTTGCATTGCGTGCGAATGAATTCGCACCTACGGCTGCTCGGCAGGGCCCCTCTCGCTGTCGGCCTCGGTCACGATGGCGTGAATCGACACGCTTCGCGTCGGCCTCATGCTTTCGGCCTCCGTTGCGTTCGACGAAATTGCAACTGTCGAGTTGTCGGCCTCAAGCGTCGACTCGCTCGGCCGTAATCCCCATGCAAAAGCGCATAGGGGCCCTCGCTGGCCGCTCGCGCCGCTACAGCGCTACATGCCTTCCACCATCGACGTTGATGGTTTCGCCGGTCACGTAGGTCGCTTCGGCCAGCAGAAAATGCACGGCCTTGGCGATGTCCTCGGGAGTGCCTTCACGCTTGAGCGGCGTGTGCGAAATGATGCGCTGTCGCGAGAGCTCGTCGAAGCTCTCGTCGTCAGGCCAGAGGATTGGCCCCGGCGCAACCGCGTTGACGCGCACTTCCGGCGCGAGCTCCCGCGCGAGCGAGCGTGTGAGCCCGACCAGCCCCGATTTTGCAACGCTGTAGACGACGTAATTCTTAAGCGGCCGCTCGGCGTGAATGTCGGTGATGTTGACTATGGCGCCCTGCGCCTTTTTCAGCGCGGGCGCCGCGGCTTGGGCCACGAACAGCGGCGCGCGCAGGTTGGTCCCGATCAGGTCCTCCCAGGCGGCCGGCGTGATCTCACCCACTGGCGTCTGGAAAAACGACGACGCGTTGTTGATCAGCGCATAGAGCTTGCCGAATCTCTGGACCGTCTGGTCGACCAGCGAAGGAAGTTTCGCAACATCGAGCAGATCCGCCTGGATGAGCGCGACGGAATCCTTGCGTTGATGGTTGAGCTCGGCTTGCAGCAATCGCGCTTCACCCGCGGATGCGCGATAGTGCAGCATGATATTCGCACCGGCGGCGTGAAGGCGCCGGCATGTCGCGGCACCTACGCGCTTGGCCCCTCCGGTGATCAGCACGACTTTGCCCTGCAAGCAACGCTCCGGCTACACTGCTGACGCCAATCTATCACATCGCGATGCCGCCTGCTCCATCGAGCCGCGTTCCCGCGGCCCTTCCGCCGCTGACCGCCGACGCGCGCGCGCACAGCGCTCGCGTCTTCGCGCATATCGCGCAAACCATTTCGATGGCGGACGGTTGGATTTCGTTTGCCGACTATATGGGTGCGGCGCTTTATGCGCCGGGGCTGGGTTATTACGTTGCCGGTGCGCGCAAATTCGGCGCCGACGCCGATTTCGTCACCGCGCCCGAATTGACGCCGCTGTTCAGCCGAGCTCTCGCTGCGCAAGCGGCGGAAGTTCTGGCGCAGGTTCCCGACGGCCAATTGATCGAGCTCGGCCCCGGCACCGGGCGCCTCGCGGCGGACATGCTCCTCGAGCTTGCAGCGCGCGATGCGTTGCCGTCTTCGTATTTTCTGCTCGAGGTGAGTCCCGACCTGCGCGAGCGCCAGTTAATGCATCTGCAGCAGCGTGTGCCGAAATTGATGCAGCGCGTAGCCTGGATCGACGCGTTGCCGCAGGAGTGGCACGGTGTCATCGTCGCCAATGAAGTGCTCGACGCGATTCCGCCGCATCTGGTCGCTCGCATCGACGGCGCCTGGTTCGAGCGCGGCGTCGGGCTGAGCAGACAAGGTCGTTTCGCGTTTGTCGACCGCCCGCTCGAACACGGACCCCTGCGCGATGCCGCCGAGAGCCGATTCCCGCGCGAAGGCGACTACGTGAGCGAAATCAATCCCGCCGCGCAGGCGCTCGTGAGCGCGCTTGGCCAGCGCTGCGGCAGCGGCGCTCTGATCGTTTTCGACTACGGGTTTCCAGCTTCCGAGTACTATCATCCGCAGCGCTGCACCGGCACGCTGATGACGCACTTCCGCCACCGCGTGGTCGCTGATCCTTTTTTTCATCCGGGGCTGGCCGACTTGACAGCGCATGTGGATTTCACCGCGATCGCGCAAGCCGGCGTTTCCGGCGGCATGACGATCGCGGGCTACGCGACGCAGGCGCGATTCCTGATCAACGCCGGAATTCTCGACGCGCTCGCTCGATGCGCGGACGTAAACTCCGCGGCGTATCTGCGCGAGGCCGCAGCGGTGCAAAAGCTGCTTTCGCCCGCGGAGATGGGGGAGCTGTTCAAGACGATGGCGCTGACCCGGGGGATCAGCGAACGTCTGCTGGGGTTTCGCGAGGGCGATCAAGTCGCTCGGTTGTAGGAAGTCGTCCGACATCGGCTGCGTGGCGTGTGGTCGCGCGGGCCGGTCAAGCGATTTTTCACTCTTACGAGATCGACTATTCGCGATTGGCACGGAGTGCCCGCAGCGGTAGAGTGTAGCCTCCATAGCGGGAGCGATAGGCCAGGCGTGCAGGTTTCACCCGAGGGCACCACCCTACTTTTCACCGATATCGAGGGGAGCACTCTTCTCTGGGAGAAGGAAGGGGAGAGGATGTCGCGCGCGCTTGCGGGCCACGACGCGCTGTCGAGAGCAGCGGTCGAGCGCAATCGCGGCATTGTGGTGAAGATGACCGGTGACGGGATGTACGCGGCATTTGCCGACCCCGTCGACGCGCTCAACGCTGCGCTGGCACTGCAGCTATCGCTGGAGGACCCGAAGACGACCAACGGGATATCGTTCCGGGTTCGTTACGGGCTGCATCTGGGTATTGTCGAGCGGCGCGAAGACGACCTTTTCGGCAGTCCGGTCAACCGCGCGGCGCGCATCATGAAGGCCGCGCATGGCGGCCAGATACTCATTTCCCAGGCGGTCGTCGATCGCGTCGGCGATTCCCTGCCGCCGCCGGTTTCATTGCGCGATCTCGGCAGCGTTCGTTTGCGAGATCTTGCGACCAGCGAGCACGTTTACCAGCTCATCCATCCCGAGCTGCGTCAGGATTTCCCGGCGCTTCGATCGCTGGAAGCAACGCCGAACAATCTTCCGCAGCAGGTTACGTCGTTCATCGGGCGCGGGCGCGAGCTTGCCGAGATCAAAGAGCTGCTCGAGAGCACGCGTCTTCTGACCCTGCTCGGCATGGGTGGACTCGGCAAGACCCGCCTGTCGCTACAGATCGGCGCAGACGTTCTCGAGAAATATCCGGACGGCGTCTGGTTCGTGGACCTTGCTCCGATCAAGGATCCATCGTTGGTTCCGAATGCAGCCGCACAATCGCTGGGCTTGCGCGAAGAGCCCGGCAAAACGCTTACGCAGACGCTTTGCGAGCACCTCAAGCAACACAAGCTGCTCTTCGTTCTCGACAACTGCGAGCATCTCGTGGCCGCGTGCGCAAGCCTCGCCGATGCATTGCTGCACAGCGGGCCCGACGTCCGTATTCTCGCCACTAGCCGCGAGGCATTGCATATACGCGGAGAGCAGACTTACCAGGTCCTTCCGCTGAAGGCGCCGGATGCCAAAGCCGGCATCGAGAGCCTGCTGCGTTCGGACGCGGTGCAGCTGTTCGTCGAGCGCGCGCGGCTTCAGAAGCCGCGCTTCGCGCTGAACGAGCGCGACGCGCCGGCCGTTGCCGAGCTTTGCGCCCGCCT
>VBCZ01000439.1:12733-15489 GCA_005889025.1 Betaproteobacteria bacterium | reverse complement strand
TTGCGCAATCGCGCGACGTAGTCGGCGGGAACTTCGTCGGCGAACATCGGCAGCGCACTCTCGGGGAGGACGATCAAGCGTCCCCGCGCCTGCGTCACCAGATCGGCATAAACCGCGAGCGTCCTCTCGCGATATTCGGGATCGAACTTGAGGTCCTGCTCCACATTCCCCTGCACCAGGCTGACGGAGAGCGGTGCACTCGATGGGCGGCTCCATTCGAGCGTCGACAAAGCGTAGCCGCCGAGCCAGACACAGGCGATGAGCGCGGCCAGCACCGCGGCGCGCGCGGGCCGGTGCGCTTCCGCGGCCTGAACGATCGCGACCAGGAGCGCCGCGGATAGGGCGAGACCAAAACCCGTCAGGAATACGCCGCCGATAGGGGCGTAGCCTGCGAGCGGCGATTGAACTTGGGCGTATCCGACCGACAGCCAGCCGAATCCCGACAGCAGCCAGCTTCGTAGCCATTCGCACAGCGTCCACGCGGCCGCCGCCGCGATCAGACGCGGCAACGACGATGCAGGTGTCCAATGCGTGCTGAGCCATCCCGCAAGCGCCGGGTAGAGCGCGAGAAGCCCGCAGAATCCCGCGGTGCCGATTGCGGCGAGCACGCCAGGCATCCCGCCAAACGTATGAAGCGCGATGAACACCCACGAGACGCCGGCGCCAAAAAAGCCCGCGCCAAAGGCGAAGCCGACGGCAGCCGCGGCGCGTGCCGACTGTTCGCGCTGCCACAGCGCGAACAGTCCGGCAAGGGTCAGGGCCGGGAGTAAGGAGAAAGCGAACGGCGCAAAGCTGAACACCGATGCCGCGCCGAGCAGCAGCGCCGCGACGAGCGCCAGTCGCGCGGCTTTCAAGCGCCGCCGGGCTCGGGCCCCTCGGGCTCGGCCGTGAGTTTCTCCAGCTGCAGGGTGTAGAGGCGGCGGCTGTCGGCGCGGATCACCTTGAAGCGAAAATGGTCGATCGTCGTCGCCTCGCCGCGCTTGGGCAGCCGCCCGAACGCCTTGAGGACCAGCCCGCCCACGGTATCGAACTCCTCGTCGCTGAAGTCGCTCTGGAACGCCTCGTTGAAGTCTCCGATTTCGGTCTGCGCCTTGACCCGGTAGCGGCCATTAGCCTCGGGGATGATGTTGTCTTCCGCTTCGTCGAAATCGTACTCATCCTCGATGTCGCCGACGATCTGTTCGAGCACGTCCTCGATCGTCACGAGGCCGGACACGCCGCCGTATTCATCGACGACGATCGCGATGTGGTTGCGATTGGCGCGGAAATCGCGCAGCAGCACGTTCAGCCGCTTGGATTCCGGGACGAACACGACTGGGCGTAGCGTATCGCGGAGATTGAATCCCTCGGGCTTGGCGTAGTAATGAAGCAGCTCCTTCGCAAGCAGTATGCCGATCACGTCGTCCTTGTTCTCGCCGATCACCGGGAAGCGCGAGTGGCGTGTCTCGAGGACGAACGGAATGAATTCCTCCGGGGATTGATCTATCGAAACCACGTCCATCTGGGCGCGCGGGATCATGATGTCGCGCACCGTCATCTCGGAGACCTGAAGCGCACCTTCGATGATCGACAATGCGTCGGCATCGAGGAGCTTGCGCTCGAACGCGCCGTGAAGCAGCTCCAGCAGCTCCTCGCGATCCTCCGGTTCACGCGTCAGGAATGCCGACAAACGCTCGATAAGCGTCGGCTTGTCGGTTGTCTTGCCGTCGCCGTCGTCACTCATAGGGAATCCCGAGTCCGGGTCAAGGAATGGGCTGGAGGCGTGTAAGGGTCCAAAAAGCCCAGCTCCGCGAGCACCGCGACTTCGCGCGATTCCATCCGCGTCGCGTCGCCGGGGAGTGTGTGATCGTAGCCTTGGAGGTGCAGCATGCCGTGAACGACAAGGTGGGCACAGTGGGCATCGAGCGCTTTGCCCTGTTCGGCGGCCTCTCGCTTGAGCACCGGCAGGCACAGCACGATATCGCCGCGCAACGCGCCATCCTCATCATCGTACACGAACGACAGAACGTTGGTCGCGCCCTTGCGCTGGCGGTACCTTCGATTCAGCGCGCGCCCTTCCGCGGCATCGACGAAGCGAATCGTAATCGCAGCGTCACGCTCGAGCGCGGCCGCAGCCCACCTGCGAAGCAAACGGCGTGCCGGAACGTCGCTATCATCCACGGCGATCTGGACCGCCAGCACGAGACTGGGACGCGGCCGCCTCATGCCGCTTCGGCGTGCGCGATGGTCATCTTCTTTCGTGCCCGGAATCCCTTCGGGCGGCCACTCAGGCCCGGTACGGCGTGTTAATCGGACCCGGACGCAAACCACGCGAACCGTAAACGACGGTGCGTCAGTTCGCTCCCGGCGTCGGCGCGCCAGGCGCATCGATGCGCTCGCTCCGTGTGTGCATTTCGTACGCGTTGATGATCTTCTGCACCAAAGGATGGCGCACGACGTCGGCGCTGGTGAACTCGGTGAAAGCGATGCCGCGAACGTCGGCAAGCACTCGACGCGCTTCTATCAGTCCGCTTTTCTGACCTCGGGCAAGGTCGATCTGGGTGACGTCGCCGGTGATGACCGCCTTGGTGCCGAAGCCGATGCGGGTGAGGAACATTTTCATCTGTTCCGGCGTCGTGTTCTGGGCTTCGTCGAGGATGATGAACGAATGGTTCAGGGTGCGGCCGCGCATGTAGGCGAGCGGCGCGATCTCTATCGTGTTGCGTTCGAAGAGCTTGGCGGTCTTGTCGAATCCCATGAGGTCATAGAGCGCGTCG
>VBCZ01000439.1:0-12708 GCA_005889025.1 Betaproteobacteria bacterium | reverse complement strand
CGGCCTCGACGGCGGGACGCACCAGAACGATGCGTTTGACCGTGTCGCGCTCGAGCGCATCGACCGCGCATGCGACGGCGAGATAGGTCTTGCCGGTGCCTGCGGGGCCGGTCCCGAACGTGATGTCGTGTTCCTGGATGTGCTTGAGGTAGAGGATCTGATTTGGCGTACGCCCGTGCAGGTCCGCGCGGCGGGTTCGCAATTGCAAGGGCGCATCGTCCTGCGTCGCCTCTTCCGCGACGCCGGCATTCTGCCTGGAAAGCTCGATCAAGCCGAGCTGAATGTCGTCGACGGTGAGCGGCTCTTTCGCTTGCGCATAAAAGCGTTCGAGCGCGGTTGTGGCGCGCTCGATTTGGGACGATGCGCCGCGCAAGGTGAATGTCGCGCCTCGGCGCGCGATGGTCACGTCGAGCGCAGATTCCACCTGACGAAGGTTCGAATCCAGCGCGCCGCAGAGATTCGCGAGCGCGCGATTATCTAGGGGCGACAGTTCCAGATCGACCGTCTGCGATTTCAAGACGCTCCTAGACCCCAGACCGCACCACGGGCGCCTTGATCGCCTGCTCCAGCGTGTTCTCGCATTCCGCGAGGTGCGCGCGCGCTTCCTTGGACAACGCGGCGTTCAATTTGGCGGCCTTGATCTGCGAGAGCAGCTGCTTGGCGTTCTCGCGCTGCAGCGACCGGGCGTCCGCCTGGACCGATTGCGAAGGGCGCAGCAGCGCCGCGGTAACGCGCCGCAGGTGCTCGCGCTGCAGGTTGCGGCGGAACGACGTGATTTCCCGTCCCGACTTGAGCTCGCTCCAGATCGAGTCCTGAAGCGTGTCGTAGAGCTCGGACAGGCGAAAGCCCGAGTTGGCTTTGGTCTGCCGATATTCGCCCTCTGCGATTCGCGTCGCGACAGCGTCGCTCATCAACTGATCGAGCACCGCCCGCTGCACCGACAACATGCGCGAGGTCAGCGCGATATCGGGCGAGATGGCGCTCGGGCCCACATCCTCGCGGAAACGGTCGAATTGGTCGACCGTGAGCCGGCGCACGAAATCCGGCCGCAAACGAAAGCTGTCGACCGAGAACAAGCCTGAGGAGATCAACCGCAACGCGGCGCGCTGCTTCTCTGCCGGCACCGGCGTAAACGGATCGCGTCCACTGCCTGCGTGGTCTCTGACATAGACGACGCCGCCGACGTACTTTGCGCTGACCATGCCCGCGTTTCCGAATTGAGTCAGCCCGGAAAGAAAGTTGCGCCTCAACATCTCGTAACTTTCACCCGGCTGGAGCTGCCGGCTCTGCAACCGCTCCCACAGCTCACGGGTAAGCTTCAGGCGTCGCGCGGCATATTCGAGAGGCTCGCTTCCAAGATCGCGGCGATTGACCTGCGGATCCATGCCCTCCGCGGCGCCCCCAAAGCCGGCGTCGACGTCGTTGGCGAACGCGAGCTGCGGCTCACCGCTGCGTCCCGCGATTCTCGCAAGCTCTTGCTTCTCCTCGGCAGGAGGGATCGGCTTGTACGCATACTCGATGGCCCAGTAATCGTACGGACCGATCGAGTGCATTACGTAATCGCCCTGAGGCTCTTCCTGCAGCGCGAGATTGATCGCGTTGTAGTCCATGACCGACCCGGCGATGCCGTGCTCGTGGGTGAAATTCCGATCAGCGAGCTGCTTCTGCGTAAAAATGGTCGACGCGCGAAAGTTGTGCTGGAGCCCGAGCGTATGTCCCATCTCGTGGGTAACGACGTCCTTGAGGGTGGCCAGCACGAACTTCTCGGCTTCCGGCCCGTTGGGATCGATTTCACCGCGCGCGGCGAGAACGTCCATCGCAAAGGTCATCTCGTCCATCGCGGCGTCGCCATAGTCGCAGATCGAGAGATCGGTGCGAGCGTGCGTGGCGCTTCTCGGCACAAATTGCTCCGATGCCTGCCGTCGCGGCACGCGAGTCCATGCTTCTTCGATCTCGATGTCGGCGTCGAGAATCTCGCCTGTGCGCGGGTCCACTCGCCGCGGCCCGATCGCGAGCGCTCCCGCCTCGTCGCGCACCACCCAGCGCACCGACGCGTGACGCGCGTCGGTGCTGGTGAAATCGGCATTGTCGGGTTGGATCTCGACCCGAATCGCGTCCTTGAAGCCGATCTTCTCGAACGCCTTGTTCCATTCGAGGATTCCCTCTTTGACGGTCTCCCGATACTTTTCGGGAATATTGCGGTCGAGCCAGTAGACGATGGGCTTCTTCGGTTCGGACAATTCCGCGGCGGGGTCCTGTTTTTCAAGCCGCCAGCGATTGACGTAATACACCTCCGGAAAAGCGCTCGAATCGCTCGAGAAATCCAGACGCCGCGAAACAAAGTGGCCGATCCGGTCGTCGGCTGCGCGAGGCTGCATAGGCTCGGGGAGTCTTGCGAAGCTGTAGTAGTAGCCCAGAAAGAGGCTGCGGCCGTCTTCCAGGTGCGCCGGAGGCGCCGCATGAAATGCCGGTGCGCCTCCCATTGCCGGGGTCGGCGCGATTTTGGGGGCCGAATAGTGCGCCGAGACGGAAAAGCCGGTGAGATCGGGCGTGCTCTGGGTGCCGGTGAAGCTGGAATTGCGGGAATCGAATGAATAGGGGATCCGGTATGCCGCTTCGAGCGCAGACGATCCGCTCGGAAGATCCACCAGCAGCAGCGCGTTGGCCTCGATCAGGATCGACTTGCGTTCGGGATGCGGCTGGCTGACGACGGGCACCGCACCGAGAAGACTATCGCTGGTCGATTCGCGCACGGCGCGCGCGAGCGGCGATCCTTCCTTGGCGAAAAAGTGCGTGTTCTTGGCGAGCATCTGCACGTTGGTGCCGAGCCGGTGAAATTCGACGATGTACGAGCGCAACATCGGGCTGATGAACGGATCGCGCTCGCCTATGCCGCGCGTGCGGTTGACCTGCAGGAAAAAAGGCTGGTCGAATTGATCGGGCTTGATCTCGATCCAGATTTTTTCTTCCTTGGTGTAGATGTTGAAATACCCCGGGGTCTCCTTGGCGTCCTTGACGACCTCGGCGAACGGCTTTTGCTGGTTGGCAACGACCGCGGCAGCCGCGGCCGCCGCCGCGGCTGCCACTGCGGGGACGCTGCTGCCGGAGCGGGCCGAGCCATTGGGCGCGGCAGGCAGCGGGCTCGCCGCGGCCGGCGCGCTGTTTTCGGGTGCAGATGTGGCGACTGCGGTCGCCGCGAGCGCCGCAGCCGCGACGGTATTCGAGTCGGGCGCGGGCAAGGTGGCGCAAGCCGATGAAAGAGCGGAGGCGACGCCGGATGCGATCAGCAGTTTCGGAAGACGATTCAATTCGAAGGGCAACATGCAGAACACCTTAAAAGACTGTAAAAAACGGGCATTCCCCGGTGCCCGGACGCACAACATTTCGTACCTTTTCTATTCTGTACTCTAGATCGTAACAAGCTCGCCTCGCAGCGAATGCGCCCGTGCCGACGTAATGCGCACGTCGGCATAGCTGCCTATCCGTTCCTGCGCCCCGACGAAATTCACCACGCGATTGGTTTCAGTGCGCCCGGCGAGCTCGGCACGGCCTTTCGCCGATTGACCCGTCACCAGCACACGCTGCGTCGAGCCGACCATGCCCTCGCTTCGCTCGCGATATTGCGCGTCGAGCGTCGTCTGCAGGCGCTTCAGGCGGCGTCGCGCCACGTCGGGAGGGACGGCGTCCGCGAAATCGGCCGCCGGCGTCCCGGGTCTCGGGCTGTAAGCGAAGCTGAAACTGCCGTCGAAGACGACACTTTCGATAAGATTCATCGTCTGCTCGAAGTCGGCGTCGGTCTCTCCGGGAAAACCAACGATAAAGTCCGACGTCAGCGCGAGCTGCGGGCGGGCGTTGCGCAACCGCCGTGCAGTCGACTTGTATTCGAGTGCGGTGTAGCCGCGCTTCATCGCCGCGAGCACGCGGTCGGATCCCGACTGGATTGGCAGATGCAAGTGCGAAACGAGCTTGGGGAGCGTCGCGTAGGCATCGATCAGCCGCGCGGTCATCTCCTTCGGGTGCGATGTCGTGTAGCGAATGCGCTCGAGCTCGTCGATTTCCGAGAGGTATTCGAGTAAGGTCGCAAGGTCCGCGATCCCGCCGCGATCGCTCATCGTCCCGCGATATGCGTTGACATTCTGGCCGAGCAGTGTGATTTCGCGCACGCCCTGGTCGACGAGATCGGCGACCTCGGTCAGCACGTCATCGAATGGCCGCGAGACCTCTTCGCCGCGCGTGTATGGTACGACGCAGAACGAGCAGTATTTGCTGCAGCCTTCCATGATCGAAACATAAGCGCTCGACCCCTCGACCCGCGGCGGTGGAAGGCGGTCGAACTTTTCGATTTCCGGAAAGCTGATATCGACCTGAGGCAAGCCCGTCGTGCGCCGCCGCGCAATGAGGTCGGGCAGGCGGTGCAGCGTCTGCGGGCCGAAAACCACGTCGACGTAGGGCGCGCGGCTCACGATGGCGGCGCCTTCCTGGCTGGCGACGCATCCGCCGACGCCGATGATCAAATCGGGGTTGGCGTTCTTCAGGCTGCGAACGCGGCCGAGATCGTGGAAGACCCGCTCCTGCGCTTTCTCGCGCACCGAGCAGGTGTTGAAAAGGATCACATCCGCGTCCTCCGCGCGGGGAGTGAGCTCGAGACCTTCGGCGGCGTGCAGCACGTCGGCCATCTTGTCCGAGTCGTACTCGTTCATCTGGCAGCCAAACGTGCGGATGTACAGCTTGCGGCTCACGACAGCAGGTAGGACAAAATCCGACGAAGAAGGGCGACGATTATAACAGGCCGGGTAGGACATTGTCCTATAGGCCGATCGACAAACGCCGGTATAATTCCGCCAGCAGGTGTCCGCCGCGCGAGTCCATGCGCGGCGGGTGAAACGGGAAGCCGGTGCGCCGCGAGTTCGATTTTGCGGCAATCCCGGCGCTGCCCCCGCAACGGTAAGTCAGCGCGGGTCGCCCTCAACGCCACTGTTCACCACAGAACGGGAAGGCAGGCGGCCAAATCTGACGAGCCCGGAGACCGGCCTGCACGGCGGACGCATCGAATGCGTGTCCGCTTCTGGCGATGTTTGCAGGCAAAGGCCGTGCGGGGACGCTCGGCGCTCGCGGAGGATTCCCCATGCTTTCCCATGCACCGTTTAAGGAGGCTCTGGCCTCTGTGGTGGCCCTGGGCGTTGCGCTCGCGTGCTCGGAGCCCTTGGCGCAAGGCGTCACGTTGCCGCCGCTGGTCGTGACCGCGTCACGGTCGGCGCTGCCTCTCACCGAGTTGCTGGCCGATGTGACCGTCATAGGCACAGAGGAAATCGCGCGCGCTGGCGCAGGCGGCCTGGTTGCGCTGCTGCGTCAGCAACCCGGCGTCGAGATCGTGGCCAATGGCGGGCCTGGCTCGACCAGTGGCGTTTTCTTGCGTGGCGCCAACACCGGTCAGACTCTGGTGCTGGTCGACGGGCTGCGCGTCGGCTCCTCGACCAGCGGTACCGCGGCCTTGGAAGCCATTCCCCTGGACCAGATCGAGCGTATCGAGATTCTGCGGGGACCGGCGTCGAGCCTCTATGGCGCCGACGCAATAGGCGGCGTCATCCAGATATTTACGCGCAACGCTGCCGACGGCTTCGCGGCCAACGGACAGGCCGCGTACGGCACGTATCGCACCGCCATCGCATCCGCGGGATTCTCAGGCGCGTCCGGCCCCTGGCGCTACGCTTTGGAAGCCGGTCGACGCCAAAGCGACGGCTTCAATGCGATAGCGAATCCGGCCAATTTCAGCTTCGATCCCGACCGCGACGGCTATCGCGACGACCACGCCGGCGGCAGTATCGGCTATCGCTTAGCGCCGGAACAGGAACTCTCCGCGCGTTTCCTTCGCAGCCGCTTGAATGCGCAATTCGACGCGGGCGACACCTTCGACGACCGCACCGTGACGGTCGTGGAGGTCTACCAGATCGAAAGTCGCAACCGGTTGACGCCGTTCTGGACGAGCCGGCTGCAGGCGGGATGGGTCACCGATGACAGCGATTCGAAAACCGGCTTCGGACCGTCGCGGTTTCGCACCCGGCAGCGTCTCTATGACTGGCAGAGCAATATCGCCTTGCCCTTGGGAACGGTGGCCGCGGCCGTCGAGCGGCGCGAAGAGCGCGTGGACAGCGACGCGGGGTTTGCGATCAACGAACGCAACACCAACGCGCTCACCGGTGTGTATCAGGTTCGCGTCGGCGCGCACTCGGCACAGGCCAGCCTACGCCGCGACGACAGCTCGCAGTTCGGGGCGCGCACGACCGGCAGCATGGCCTACGGTTATTTTTTCGACAATGGCGTGCGCGTGACTTCCAGTTACGGAACGGCATTCAAACCGCCGACATTCAATGATCTGTATTTCCCGGGCTTCTCCAACCCGGATTTGAAGCCCGAGTCCGCGCACAACGCCGATATTGCGATCCGCTATGCCCACGCTGAAATGAGCGGCGGCGTCGTGGCGTATCGCAACAAGGTGCGCGATCTCATCGTGTTCCAATGCGACGCCAGCTTCAACTGCGCGCCTCAGAACGTTTCCGATGCGACCTTGAAGGGCGCGACCTTCGACTTTGCGGCGCGCATCGGCGATCTCGCTGCCAAGGCGAGCCTGGACCTGCAAAACCCGCGCGACGACGCGACAGGCCGCCTGCTGCCGCGACGCGCGCGCCGCCACGGTTCGGCGTCGCTCGGCTATCTTTTCGGGCCCTTGCGCGTGACCGCGGAGCTGACGGCTGCATCGGAGCGCTTCGACGATGCCGCCAACACCCGGCGCATGGGAGGCTATGCATTGTTGAACATGGTCGCGGAATGTCCCGTGGCGCCGCGATGGACGTTGTTTGCGCGGCTCGACAACGCGTTCGACAAGCACTATGAGCTCGCGGCCGATTTCAATACCGCGGGCGCGAGCGTGCTTGCCGGCGTTCGCTTTCAGTACTGATCCGATGCCGCGGGCTCTCGCGTTCGCGTTGATTCTGGTTGTCGCGTGGGATGTGCGCGCAGGCGGTCTTGCGGTCATCGACGGCAGCGGCGCGGCGGTAAGCTTGACCGCGTCGGCACAAAGGATCGTCAGCCTCGCGCCGCACGCCACGGAGCTCTTGTTTGCCGCGGGGGCGGGCGCTCGGGTCATCGGGGTCATCGACCCCGCCGACTGGCCGCGGGAGGCGGCGCATCTGCCGCGCGTGGGTGATGTGCGTTCTCTCGATCTCGAGCGCATCATCGCTCTTCGCCCCGACCTCGCCGTTGCGTGGCCGTATACGGTGCCCTCGCAAGTGGAGCGGCTGCGCGCTCTCGGCGTTGCAATCTATATCACTGACGCCCATACGCCGGATGCCATCGCCGACGATATCGAGCGGCTGGGGATGCTCTCTGGCAGCGAAGTCCAGGGAGAGCGCGCTGCCGCCGTATTTCGCAGCCGGCTCGCCGCAGTGCGAGCACAGACGCGCGATGCGCCGCCGGTTCGCGTTTTCTACGAAATCTGGAATCAGCCGCTGTACACGGTCGGCGGCGCGCATTTGATCACCGCAGCGCTCGCCATGTGTGGCGGCGAAAATGTATTTGCCTCGTCGCTGCTGCCGGCGCCTTCGGTCAGCATCGAGGCTGTGCTCGCGGCCGCACCCGACGCCATCGTCGCCGGAACCGACGGTGCGGTGCGCCCGGCTTGGCTCGACGATTGGCGCCGCTGGACGAGCCTGCCCGCGGTCCGCCGTGACAATCTGATGGTGGTCGATGCCAATCTGCTGCATCGCCCCGGACCTCGCTTCGCCGAGGGTGTCGAGCAGCTTTGCGCGGCGCTCGATCGGGCGCGGATGAAAGGCCGGATGCTGGCGAGGGCCGGGCAGCGGAGGTTGCTAAAGCCTGGCGCTCTGAACGACATGAATTGACATAGCCGTTCGCGATCTTCAACACACGACTATTCCGGCGTGAACACCGCGGAAGCCGGGCCGGCGAGCTTACTCAGCCGTACGCCGTAGGTGCGCGACAGGCGTTCCGCGGTCAGCAGCTCCGTCGCGGTACCGGCGATCGCCTCGCCTTTGTCGAGCAGCAGCACGTGATCGCAAAATCTCGTCGCGAGATTGACGTCGTGCAGCACCATGACTATTGCTCGCCCTGTGTCGCTGCCCGCTAACGCGGTCAGTCGATCAAGCAACGCGAGCTGGTGCGCGAGATCGAGATGGGTCGAGGGCTCGTCGAGAAGGAACAGGCGCGGCTCCTGCGCGAACAACGTTGCCAGGGCGACTCGGCGACGCTCGCCTCCGGATAGCGTGCGCACGTCGCGCGACTCCGCGTGGGCGATGTCCAGCGCTGCAAGCGCCGCACGGGCGATGCGCAGATCGTTGTCGCCTTCCCATTGCCATCGCGACAGATGCGGATGGCGTCCGATCAGCGCGGTTTCGAGCACGGTAGCCCCGAACGCGTCGCTGTCGTCCTGCGGAAGGAGTCCGCGGATGCGCGCGACGTCGCGCGGGGACCGAGCGTCCAAGCGCCGGCCGTCGAGCTCGATGGTTCCCGCCACGGGCTCTCGCAGACCCGCCAGCGTATGCAGCAGCGTGGTCTTCCCCGCGCCGTTGCAGCCGAGGATCGCCCAGCGCTCGCCGGGCAGGATCGTCAGGTCAAGATCGCGGCAAACTGGGATCCCGGCGATGCTTACGGTGAGTCCCCGAGTCGCAAGCAGAGCGCTCATCGCTCGCGCAACAGGAGATATAGAAAGACTGGCACGCCGACGAGCGCGGTGACGATACCGACCGGGAGCTGCGACGGCGCGACGGCCGTGCGCGCCAGCGTGTCCGCGGCGAGAAGGAGCGCGCCTCCGGTGAGCACCGACGCGGGCAACGCGATTTTCTGGTCATTTCCAAACAGCAAGCGGACCCCGTGCGGAACGATCAACCCGACAAAGCCTATCGCGCCGGCGGTCGTGACAGCGACCGCGGTCAGCAAGGCCGCGAGTGAGAACATGAGCCAGGGCAGCCGAGTGACCGCGACTCCGAGCGCGGCCGCGACCGATTCGCCGCGCGCGAGCGCATTGAGATCGCGCGCGAACGGAAGCACTACTGCGATTCCGACGGCGAGGATCGCGAGCGGCGTCCACGCGGCGGGCGCGGACGACAGATCGCCTATCAGCCAGAACAGCATGCCGCGAAGCTGCGTTTCGGGCGCGAGCGAAAGGATAAGCGCGACAAGCGCACCCCAGCCCGACGCGATGATGACGCCGGTCAGAAGCAAGCGAATCGGCGACCATGCGCCTGAGCTGCGTGCGAGAACGAATACGATCGCGGTCGACGCGACGGCTCCCGCAAAAGCACCGACCGGCGTTGCCCAGGCGGCAGCGCCGACGAGCATCGCGATCAATGCACCGACCGCGGCGCCCCCGGACACGCCGAGGACATAGGGGTCGGCCAGCGGGTTGCGAAGGAGCACCTGCAGGATCGCGCCGGCAAGCGCCAGCGAGCCGCCGGTCGCGAAGGCAGCCACGGCGCGCGGCAGGCGCAATCCCTGCACGATTCCGCGAGCCGTCGCGTCGCCGCTACCGGCGAGCGCGCGCAGCACCGTCGCGGGATCGAGCGCAACACTGCCGACGCCGATGGCCAGCGCAAATGCAGTCACGACCATGACGGCCAGAAAGCCAAACGCGGGAGCGGGGGCAACGCGGGTCATCGCGACCGGCGGGTTGGATATCTGGGCACGCTTAAAAGACGAGCGAGAATTATAGCCTTCCACGGTGGTCTATAATTTGACTCTGCAAGCCGCGAGATTTCACGCAGCCCGTTCGCTCTCGTGCGATCGGGGCCACCATCCGCGCACGGTCGAAGCTAGATGAGCAAAGCATTCACCCGGGAAACCGATGCCGATCTCGACGATGAGGTCGAGGAAACGTTGCCGCTTCCCGCCGGCAGCCGGAATTACATGACGCCGGGCGGCTTCGCCCGGCTGAAGAACGAGCTCAATCACCTGGTCGAAAAGGAGAGACCCGAGACCGTCGCAATCGTATCGTGGGCGGCAGGCAACGGGGATCGTTCCGAAAACGGCGATTACATCTACGGCAAGAAGCGCCTGCGCGAAATCGATCGCCGCATCCGCTTTCTTGTCAGACGCCTCGACACCGCGGAAGTCGTCGATCCTTTGGCGCGTCGCGATGTCGACGATTCAGACAGGATCTTCTTCGGCGCGACGGCGAAGGTGCGCGATTCGCGCGGCGAAGAGCGCGTGGTGAGCATCGTCGGCATCGACGAGATCGACACCGCTCGAGGCTACATCAGCTGGGTATCACCTATGGCGAAGGCGCTTATCAAGGCGCGCGAAGGCGACGTCGTGATCTTGAAAACCCCCGGCGGCGTCGAAGATCTGGAAATTCTGGAAGTCCGCTATCAGCCGCTTGCGACCGGATGATCGTTCGCATCGCGGCCGCGGTTGACGCCGCGCGGACCTTGCGCCTATAGTCAAAGACCATGGACGCAGAACTCTCGGGTCTCGAGCAAAAGCTTGCCGCGCTGCTCGCCGAGTACAACAGGCTGCGTGCGGAAAACGAGTCCCTTACACGCGAGCTTGGACGCGCGCAGGAGCAGAACCGGTCGCTTGCCGCGCGCATCACCGCGGCCACATCGCGTCTCGACTCCCTGCTCCAGCAGCTTCCCGAGTCGACGAGTTAGCGCTACAACCGATGGATGAGCCCACGATTACGCTGGACGTCTCGATCCTCGGCCGCGAATATCGCGTCGCATGCAGGGAATCGGAAAAGGATGATCTCATGCAGGCGGTTCAATTCATCGACCGCCGGATGCGCGAGATCCGCGACACCGGCAAGATCGCCGGCACCGAGCGCATCGCCGTGATGGCCGGACTCAACATTGCGCACGAATTGCTGCGCTCCAAAAACGGCGCCGCAGCCGGTCAGACGCGCGCCGGTTTTGACACTGCGGGCATTCAGCGTAGAATTTCTGCGATGCAGTCCGCAATCGATCGTGCGATGGCGGATCAGGAAAAGCTGTTCTGATCGAGACGAAAGTCTCGGTTGCGCTCCATGTTCCCTGCGGTGTTCGAGCTGGCCTTGCGTTCTTTGAACCAATGCTACGTTAGCGAGGTCGCCGCGCCTTAATGGGCCGGTGTGCGTTTCCTACGCGGACGCGCCTAATGGCCCTGGTAGGCGACCCTCTTGAACCCAGGTTCAGGATGATGGCCGGCACGGCACAGGCGGGGGACACCCTATTGAGCGGCGCTGCGAAGAGCGGCGCCGCGTTTTTTTTGAAAATCATGAGTTACTGCCTCAGTGAGCCAGCCTATTAGCATCAATCCCGTGGAACTCGCGCCATGCCTCACTTGGAGCGTTTGGTGTTAGGGAACCTCTGAACAAGCCCCACATGGGTCGCGTTTCTGTCGCAATGGCTTCAGATGCTAGGCGCCGCGGCGAAGCGAATAGTTCATCCTATTCGCAAGCCGCGCAACAACGCAGATGAGGCCATTGCGGCGAAACCCGGATGGGACGGGGCTTGCCGGGCGATCTGCTGTGTCGCGCCGCTCGCCAATGGGGCCTACCATTGGCTTCGCGTCGCTTCGTGCATCTCATCCCGGCGAGCCTCCGTCGCGACCACGCGGGACTTATTCAGCGGTTCCTTAGCAGCGATTTAGGTCGTGTAGTGCGGTGGGTGGGAATCTGGGTGGGACTGTACTGCCGGTGACTGCGATCCGATCGTGCTTGTCCTTTGCTGCCGGCCGACCAGCAGCTTGATCCCACTCCCTATGCAGGCACTTGCAAATTGCTAGAGGCCAGAAGCTCCAACGCGAAGCCCCGCGGTGATCGCGGGGCTTCGCAGCATCGCCACATCGCTGTGGCTTCGTTTCGTTGCGTCACCGCAACGTAGGCCGATAACTCGTTACCGGCGTTGAGGTCGACTTGTCGTAAATGTCATCTATAGAGTACCTCCTAGTCGTCGATTCCTACGACATCGGCAATACCTCGTAGCCACGAACTGCGGGAGCACCGGCCTGCACGGTGTTCTTCATGCGATACCGGATACAACCCGAGATGTCGCGCTTACGAGAGCCGATCTACGAATCGCCGCACTTCGATTTCCAGCCTACGCTGACCCCGAAGCAGTTGCAAGCGGATCAGGATCGACGTTGTGAGGATGTTTCTTTGACGCGCATCGATAAGCCAGAATACAGATTGGCTATAGGCTACGTCTTGAGCAGTACGGCAAAGAGGAACAAGGGGGACAACGATGGAAAGCGTGATTCGCTTCGTCGAAGAGCGTGTGGCCGGGCTTGCTGACGACGCCGGAAGGTATGGTTCGAACGCAATGGTAGTCCGTATGACTTCCGGGCCGTGGATGTTCTGGGAACTCGTTTCGTGGTGCACGGCATTGCGGCAGTTAGGTTCAACTGCCCGCGCTGCGGCAAGAAACACGAATCACTGTTGTTTGGTTGACGCACTCAAGCGCAGCAGGCTTCTCGAAATAGTCTTGCAGGAACGTGCCGAGCGGCGATTCGGTCATTCCCGCCTACTGCCTGGTTATCTACAACATTGCGGTTTGGGCTAGGCTGAATCCCGACAACTTTCGTGAGTTGCGCCAAGGAGCGCAACGCGATTCGGACGAATTTCGGCGGTCGCGTGGGGTGTCGCTCGTATTCACGGATTCTGATGCAGCTCCCGCTTTCCCACCAGTACAAGGCGTTGTGTTTCACCATTGCCCTGACCCA
>VBCZ01000441.1 GCA_005889025.1 Betaproteobacteria bacterium | reverse complement strand
TGCGCGACGTCGAGGCAGGGAATGATTCGTTTCGCGAGTCCCATAATCGGGGTCAGACCCCATTTTCCCATATCGGGGTCAGACCCATTCTCCCAACGGGAGCCGACGGGATGGGAAACGACAGAAAAATGGGGTCTGACCCCTATTTCCCTTTGCTATTTCCCTTTGGCGGCTTTCAGCGCAGCCTTGAAGTCGAGCGTTCCCTCGTACAGCGCACGGCCCGCGATCGCCCCGGTCACCCCGTCACTTTCGAAGCTCGCAAGCTCCTTGATGTCCTTGAGGCTGTTGACTCCGCCGCTTGCGATCACAGGGATCTTGAGCTCACGCGCGAGCTTGACCGTCGCTTCGATGTTCACACCGGTGAGCATGCCGTCCCGACCGATATCGGTGTACACGACGGCCTCGACACCGTAATCCTCGAACTTCTTGGCCAGATCGACGACGTCATGTCCGGTCATCTTCGACCAGCCGTCGGTGGCAACCTTGCCTTCGCGCGCGTCGAGGCCGACGATGATATGCCCGGGGAATGCATAGCAGGCATCGTGCAGGAATCCCGGGTTCTTCACCGCCGCGGTACCGATGATGACAAAGGTGATGCCATCGTCGAGATATCGCTCGATCGTGTCGAGATCGCGTATTCCTCCGCCGAGTTGGACCGGTATTTCCTCTCCGATCACGCTGACGATTTCGCGAATGGCCATCTCGTTCTTCGGCTTGCCGGCGAACGCTCCGTTCAGATCGACGAGGTGCAGCCGCTCTGCGCCGAGCTCCAGCCAGTGCTGCGCCATCGCTGCCGGGTCTTCGGAAAAGACTGTCGCGGACTGCATCTCGCCTTGCCTGAGGCGGACGCAGTGACCGTCTTTGATGTCGATCGCGGGAATGATCTGCATGGCGGCAGGTAGGCGACTGCGGGATCGCTACCTTGGCGGCGTGCGACGGCTGTGTTCTAGACGCGACCGTCCCAGGTAACGAAGTTGGCGAGCAACTGGAGGCCGGCGCGCTGACTCTTCTCGGGATGGAACTGAACGGCAAAGATATTAGCGCTTGCAACCGCGCAAGTAAACGCCGTTGGATAGTCGACCGTCGCAGCCGTCGCCTCAGGGGCGTCGGGCGCGGGATAATAACTGTGCGCGAAGTAAAAGCGCGCCGCGTCGGAAATGCCGCGCCACATAGGATGCGCGCGCGTTTGCCGCACAGGACTCCAGCCCATGTGCGGCACCTTGAGCCTCCGGCCGCCGCTGTCGATCATTGCCGCATCGCGAAAGCGCTCGACGCGGCCCGGCATGACGCCCAACGTAACAGTGGGCCCTTCCTCGCTTTCTTCGAAGAGCATCTGCAGGCCCAGACAGATCCCCAGGAACGGACGGTCCCGCGCGACCCTCAGAACCACGTCGCGCAGGCCGCTCTCGTCGAGGCCGCGCATGCAGTCGGGCATGGCGCTTTGTCCGGGCAATACAACACGCGATGCGCGCGCGATGACCGCAGGGTCCGCGCTCACCACAATGGTGCGGTCGGGCGCCACATGCACCAGCGCTTTGGCGACGGAGCGCAGATTGCCCATTCCATAGTCGACGACCGCGATGTCGGGCATTGACCTACAGCGCGCCTTTCGTCGACGGCACGACGCCTTTGGCGCGAGGGTCCGGCGCGATGGCCATGCGCAGCGCTCGCGCGAACGCCTTGAACACGGTTTCCGCCTGATGATGCGCGTTATCACCGCGCAAATTGTCGATGTGCAGGGTCACCAACGCGTGGTTGACGAAGCCCTGGAAAAACTCGTGCGTAAGATCGACGTCGAAACCGCCGATCATCGGGCGCGTGAAATCGACGTGAAATTCGAGTCCCGGACGGCCTGAAAGATCGATGACGACGCGCGACAGCGCCTCGTCGAGCGGCACATAAGCGTGGCCGTAGCGCGTCAGGCCCGACTTGTCGCCAAGCGCTTGCTTGCAGGCCTGGCCGAGCGTGATGCCTACGTCCTCGACCGTGTGGTGGCCGTCGATATGCAGATCGCCTCGTGCCGCGACTTCGAGGTCGATCATTCCATGCCGCGCGACCTGGTCGAGCATGTGATCGAGGAACGGAACGCCGGTGGCGAGCTTCGCGTGTCCGCTGCCGTCCAAGTTCACGCTCAACGCGATGGATGTCTCCTTGGTGACGCGCTCGACCCGGGCGGTGCGCGCTCCGGCAGCGGCGGTGGCGGCAGCGGTCGTCACGAGCTAGCAACCAGGGAGGCGAGCGCCGAGAGCAACGCGTCGTTTTCCTCGGACGTTCCGATCGTGATTCGCAGGCAATTTGCCAGCAGCGGATGCCAGCCCTGAACGTTCTTCACCAAAATGCGCCTCGCCTTGAGTCCTTCGAACACCCGATTCGCATCGGGAACGCGCACCAGAACGAAATTCGTCTGGGTCGGATACACGCTCGTGCCCGGCAGCTCGGCCAGAGCATCGCCGACCCGGCTTCT
>VBCZ01000438.1 GCA_005889025.1 Betaproteobacteria bacterium | reverse complement strand
GCGGCGATCGCATCGGCGACGACGCGGTTGTCGAAGCCATGACAGCCCGATTGCACGATCGCGCAACGCGAGATTCCGAGCATGGCGTGCAACGCGAACAGACGCTCCTTGGGGGCGTCGGCGGGCGTGAAGGGCCGATTGTCCGCGAAGGGAAATATCGCCTCCGGACCGAAGATGTGGCAGTGCGCGTCGCACGCGCCCGCCGGCAGGCGCACCCGCGGTCGCGAAGGCGAGGAACGATATCCGAGCGAAACCCAGCCGATCGCGCGGCCGCTTTCATAGCTGAGCAGGCCGGGGACCACGCCGCGCTCGACCAGACGCTTGAGCGCTCGCTTGTTGGTCTCCGAGTAGCTCAGCCCCGGTTGCGCCACATGTTTGCCGGCGCGGCGATAACATATGCAGTAGCAGCCGCGCGCGATCGATGCGCCGGGGCGCGAAAACAGGTCGACGAGATCCTCCCGGCGTTCCGGCGTGAATGGCTCGATCTTGAGCTTCATAGTGTCTTATTCACCGTCGCGTTGCGCTCGAACCTCGCCAGACTGAACGCGCTCAAGTCCGGATGCTCCCCATCGTCGCCAGTCAACTGCGCGAGCGCTTCGCCGATCGCCGGCGAGTGCTTGAATCCATGCCCGGAGCACGGTGACGCGATCAGCACCCGCTCCGAGTCCGGATGCGTGTCGATGACGAAGCCGAAGTCCGGCGTGACCGTGTAAAGGCACGCGGATGCCTTCAGGCATTGGCTGCCGACATCGGGCAGGAAAGGAGCGATCAATTCCTCGTGCATCGCGGCCGCCTCCGCTTCGCTCACCGTGCGCTGCGCCGCGTCGGCACTCGTCGCCGTCGCGTATTGCTCGGTCGAGACCTTGATGCCGCCGTGCGGTCCATCGATCGCAGGGAAACCGTAGATCCCCTGGTTTCTGCCTTGCAGCTCCCAGATAAAGACCGGGAAGCATCCAGGATCGAACGGCATTGCTGAATTCTGCACGTCAAACCAGCACATCGTCTGCCTATGGATCGTAAAGTGCTTCGCGATCCGCTCGTCGATGAGACCGGGCAACCACGGGCCCGCCGCGATGATAATGCGGTCGGCCGAATACTTTTCCCGGGAGGTCGCCACCGTTACCGACCCCTGGGAAACATCGAATGCCGAAACGAGCTCGTTACGATGAATGTCCGCTCCGCGCGCCTGTGCCATCCGCAGATGCGCGCGGATGCATTCCTCGGGGCGCAGAAAGCCCGCGCTCGGCTCGAAATATCCCGTTTCGTCGTCGGCAACATTGAATTGCGGAAACCGCTGCCTGATCTGTCTTGCGTCGAGAATTTCGTGTGCGATCCCGAACTGTCGAGCGGCCGCGACCGTGTTTGCAAAAAATCCTTCGACGTGCGTGATCGACGACTTCGCGGGGCTGGAGATGATCAGCCCGCCAATGGTCGTAAGCAGGGACGAGCCCGATTCGCGCTCGAGATCGCGCCAGAGCGCGTGCGATCGCATCGCGAGCGGCGTGTATTGCGCCCCCTCGCCGATGGCCAGACGCGTGATCCGCGTATCGCCGTGCGACGATCCTCGCGAGTGGGGCGGAGAATAGCGATCGATGCCGAGAACGCGGCTGCCACGACGCGCGAGGTGATACACGGCGGCGCTGCCCATCGCGCCCAAGCCGACCACGATGCTTTCATATTTTTTCATCGGTTGCGATGCCGTGATGTATCCGATCGCTTGGAGCCGCGTGCGATTCGTGGATCCGGCTCGGACAACGCCCGCGAGGATTGAAGCGAGCTCTTCGTCCCATCGCAGGACAGATCATTTCCTGCCGGCGCGGCGCAAGGCCTTTCGTACGACGGGCCGGGTGGGCGTCCGCCGCGCGACCTCGACAAATCCGGCGCGGTCGAACATCGCCTTGGCTCCGAACCAGGTCGGGCCGTCGCGACCTCTCATCGCCTGATCGCAAGGATAGGCTTCGAGCAGCGTCACGCCCTGCGCGCGCGCCCATCGCATCGCGCCCTCGAGCATCGCCTCCGCGACGCCGCGATGGCGCGCCTTGGCATCGACAAAGAAGCAGATGATCGACCACACCGGCTTGTCATCGACCGGCTTCATCACCGGCGAGCGGGCGAGCCTGGCGTAATCGTCGCGCGGCCCGAGCGAGATCCATCCAATCGGCCGGCTGTCTTCATATCCGAGCAGACCCGGAACCATCCCGCGCTTGACCAGCGCTTGCAGGGCGCGCTTGTTCGATTCGGAGTAGGTCAATCCTGGCTGCACCTGATGCTTTCCAGCTCGGCGATAAAACATGCAATAGCATCCCCGGGCCATCGACGCGCCGGGGCGACCGAAGAGCTCGACCAGGTCCGGCCAGCGTTGGGACGTCAGCGGGTGGATCTCGAGCGACACTGGGCGAAGTTTCCTGTAACGCGGTCCTTGGGCCTCGTCCCAGTTACCACAATGAGTCGGGCCGACAACGGTTTGCTGCGTGCTGTCCGCAACGTTATCCCATTGGATCCGGGTAAGCATATCCGAATGCGTCCCGGGCAGCCGGGCTTAAGCGCCCGTTCACATCATCCGCTGATCGAAGCGCCCCCGCCGTCCGACGCGCATAGAACATAATGGATTGCTTCCCATTTTCGTCGCCACCTCATGGCCGATAGCGAAGTGCTGATTGCGGGCGCCGGACCGACCGGCCTGATCCTCGCGTTGTGGCTCACGCGGCTCGGCGTTGGCGTGCGCATCGTCGACAAGGAGGCCGAGCCCGGGACGACGTCGCGCGCGCTGGTCGTGCATGCGCGCACGCTGGAGCTTTACCGGCAGGCGGGACTTGCCGGCGCGGTCGTCGAGAATAGTCTGCGATTTGCCGCCGTCAACCTGTGGGTGCGTGGCAAACAAGTCGCCCGCGTGGTGTTAGGCGAGATGGGCGCCGGAATCAGCCCCTACCCGTATGTACTGATCTTTCCGCAGGATCAGCACGAGCGCTTCCTGATCGAGCGCCTGCGCGATCTGGGCGTCGAAGTCGAGCGCCCGCTGCAGCTGCATTCGTTCGACGATCGGGGCGATCGCGTGATCGCGCGCATGAAGCGTCCGGACGGAGGCGAGGAAACGTGCGAGACGGCTTATCTAGCCGGCTGCGACGGTGCGCATTCCGCGGTGCGCGAAGCGCTGGGCACGGGCTTTCCCGGCGGAACGTATGAGCATCTCTTCTATGTCGCCGACGCGCAGGCGACCGGTCCGCTGGTGAATCATGAGCTGCATGTGGCCCTGGACGAAGCCGACATCCTCGCTGCCTTTCCGCTCAAAGGCGAGGACCGCGTGAGGCTCATCGGCACGGTGCGACAGGACGCGGAGCACCGCAACGCGGCGCTCGAATGGAACGATGTGAGCCGCGGCGTCTTCGAGTACCTAGGCATCGACGTAAAAAAAGTGAACTGGTTCTCGACCTACCACGTCCACCATCGCGTCGCTGCGCAGTTTCGCGCCGGGCGAACATTTCTTCTGGGCGACGCCGCCCATATCCACAGCCCCGTCGGCGGACAGGGTATGAATACGGGTCTTGGAGACGCCGTCAACCTCGCTTGGAAGATGGCGGCGGTGTTGCGCAAGCGCGGCAACGACCGGCTGCTCGATACCTACGAACCCGAGCGCGTCGCGTTCGCGAAGCGCCTTGTCGCGACCACCGATCGCGCGTTTCAGCTCGTCACCAGCACCGGCGGGCTTGCCGCGTTCGTGCGCCTGCACGTCGTGCCTCTCGTCCTGCCGACATTGTTCGCAACGAACATCATGCGTCGGTTCATGTTCCGCACGCTGTCGCAGACGGCGATCGAGTACCGCGACAGCGCATTGAGCTCCGGCGCGGCGGAAAGGGTGAAAGCCGGCGATCGCCTCCCATGGGTCAAGCTCGAGGGCGCAGGCAACGACTCCGCTGCAAGCGACAACTTCGCCCCGCTCAGTTCCATGGACTGGCAGCTGCATGTGTATGGAGAGTCCCCGCATGCTGTCGCGCAGCTGTGCCGCGAGAAAGGCATCGCCTTCCGCGCATTTGCATGGCGCGACGCCATGCGCGCCGCGGGGCTTGCCCGCAATGCAGTGTATCTCGTCAGGCCGGACGGCTACATCGGATTCGGGGATA
>VBCZ01000440.1 GCA_005889025.1 Betaproteobacteria bacterium | reverse complement strand
GAGAATCGCCACCGTCCTGTTCTTCATGGGCGCGTGAGGAAACCTTGCGTCACTGCTCGTCGAAACCAAGCGGAGTCAACCAACGTACACGGGCGCGGGCTGACTGAAGTAAGCATCGAGCAGATGATAGACCAGCGCCCAGTTTCTCGATCTCGTGCTGGTATGCGCAATGCCCGGCATGACGATGAATTGCCTGTCCGGGTTGGGCAGCCTGGCGAAGAAATTCGCGAGATCCTGGAACGACGCGATCCCATCCCACTGCCCGCGCATGATCAGCACGGGCACGACGATCTTCTCCGGATCGATGACCGGCAGGTTGGCCGACATGTCGACATAGGTCCCGGTGGGAACCGAGGCATCCAGGGCGAGCACTGCGTCGGCAAAGGCCTCGACGACGGACAGGTCGCTGGTATCGGGATGATCGCGGGTAAAGATGCTGCGTACGAACGCGCGATCGATGGGCCTGCGATTACTCGCGCGATATTCGGCCAGCCGCTTCCTGCGTTCCGCAAGCGTCGGGCTCCCGTCGCCAGTCCACACCAGCGCATCGAGTGCGAGGCGATCTACCCGCTCGGGATGTCGTTGCGCAAAGAGCCCGGCGCGAAGCGCACCCGACGACGCGCCGTAGAGGAGAAGCTTCCGGCCTCCGTTCTGCTTCAGGATGTATTCCGAGGCGGCGGCAAGATCGTCCGCCCCGCACGCGACGTCCGCGTTGACCGGCCGCCACTTGTCTGACCGTCCATAGCCTTCGCAATCGACGCACCAGGTGTCGTAACCCAGGCGCGCAAACCAGTCCATGGTGGACGCCTCAGGCTTGCCGGGGATCTGCAGGTCGAACACGGGCGTCGCGGATACCGACGAGCCGTGCACGAACAGTATCGTGCCGGGCGCCGGCTCGCGGGCCGCAGTGGCGGCGGGACTGGCCAATTGCTTGCGCCACATGAAAAGCTTGACGTTGTCCGTATCGGCGCGCTTGACGGTCCAGTGCGCGCTGCCCTTGACGTCGGCAAGGGCGCCGGCATCCGCGCGCACGTCCTCGGGCCGCAACGAAACACCGGCGCATGCGGCCGCCGCGGTGACAAGAAACTCTCGGCGCGAGCCTCCGACATCGCCGCTCGATACTTTGCTACGCACGGGGGTCGTCCGGAAACTGCGTAGCACCGCGGGAGGCCGACATGCGGTCTGTCACCTCGGGATTTTCACCAGGGTCACGGCGTTGACGAGGCTGTTGGCCAGCACGAAGTCGCCATCCCGCGTGACCGACGTATTGCGCACGATGTTGCCCCCGCCCGGAATCGCCCAGCTTTGGAATTTGGAGGCTTTGGGATCAAAGCGCACGATCGTATTCGGCGTCGTCCCGGATTCGCTGTACCAGATGATGTCGTTGATGGCCGAGATGCCGTAGGGCTCGGACTTCGGTCCGCTGGGAGATTGCCATTCGGTCACTTTGCCGGTCGAGGGATCGAGGCGACCCAGATAACCGCGCGAAAAATCGGCGTACCAGACGGTGTCGTCGCTGGTGATTGCGACGCGTCGTGGGCGCGAGGCCGAATCCGGCAATACGTACTCCCGAATTTCCAGCGTCTTCGGATCGACGCTACCTACCTTGTTCGCACCGAACTCGACGAAGAACACCGTGCCCTTCGAGTTCACTGCCATGCCATACGGACGTGACTTCGGAGTAGGGGGTGTCAGCAGCTTGATCTCCCCGCTCTTCGGGTCCAGCCGTCCCACGCGGTTGGCGTTCTGGACCGTGAACCACAGGATTCCGCTCTGATCGAATATGAGCGTATGGGGATCCGTGGCGTCCGCGTCCGGCATCTTGTACTCGGTGACCGCACCCGTTTTCGGGTCAAGCTTGCCTATCAACGCGCCCGTGTTTCCTGTGTACCAGATGTTTCCGTCCTTATCCTCGACCAGACCGTGCGGGCCGGAATGGGGCGTCTTGAGGGGATATTCCTTGAAGCTGCCGCTACCGGGATCGAGCCGGCCGAGCACATTGGCCATCTGCCCCGTGTACCAGAGCGACCCGTCTGTCGCTGCGAGGGGATCGTGCGGCCGCGATCCAGGCGTCGGGACCTGCCACGTCTTGATCGAAACCTGAGCTGGCCCGGGCATAACCACGCCGGCGGGCTTCCCCTGGCGACTTGATCGGCCGGAACGGCAACTCCGTGATTGGCCATCATCCGCATGACGGTGAGCCAACCGTCGGCGGTATATCCTGCGCCGACGCGGCTGTAAAAAGTGTGACAGCTGTTGCAACTTGCCGCGACCATCTCCTTCCCCTTCCCATCGGGTAGTTCCTGGCCCCAGGCGGGAAGCGTCGCGCACAGCAGAGTCACTGGCAACAAGGACAGAAGTGATTTTCTCGACATGATTCCTCCCTGAATCGGGTGGGGGAAATAGAGACTTCCGCTCATTATAGACGCGCCGGGTAGGCGGACCCGATGCGACGGCGGGATTCTGCCGACAGAGTTTGCGTCCTGCGCGCGGATGGTGCCCCGCCGGCCACGGCGGCCGCTTCAGATCTTGAACGCCTCCTCGATCTCCGGTGGAAAGACGGCCTCGACTTTCAATCGATGCCGGCACACGCCCTGCTCGAACGCATAGTCGAGAAACGCCTCGAGCGTCGTTCGATTGCGCTCGATGCCATACGGCCACGGATCGTCGCCAAAAACCTCCTGCGCGAAAAGCAATTGATCCGCGATCCACGGCAGTGGGAAGAACGACGCCGTGACGTCCGCGGCGCGTCGAAGGCTGCGCCGGCGGGCCTCGTCGAACGCCTTGAACAGGCTCATCGCCAGCCACCGATCGCGCTCGTACACTTTGCGACGCATCGCGACCACGTGCATGATCGGAAAAATGCCGGTCTTTCGAGCATACGCCAGCTCGATCGGGCGGTAGTCGGCGAAAAGACGCCGGACGCGCGGATCACCGCGAGAGAAAGATGCCGGCGGCCGCGCGGAAAGAACCGCGTCCAGGTCGCCGTCGACCAGCATGTCGGAAAGCGAGCGGTCTGCGATGACGGTGAGGCGCACACCGGCGGGAAGCGCGAGCTCGACTTTCTCGCGGCGCCCCGGCTCGTTCACGCCGGCCTGGTGCCAATGGATCGACCTGAGATCGACGCCGTATTCGTGCGCGAGCAATCCCCGCGAATATATCGCGGCGGTCTGCGCCCACTCGGGAACGCCGACTCGCTTCCCGGCCAGATCCTCAGGCGCCGCGACGCCGCCGCCGTTGCGGACGTAGATCGAGGAATGGCGAAAAACCCGCGACGGAAAAACCGGCAGCGGAACAAAGCGGCGATCGTCCTGCGCGATCAACGCGACGACTTTGGCAAACGAGGCTTCGGAGACGTCGAACTCGGCGTGCATCACGAAGCGATAGAACATTTCCTCCACCGGCAGCCGCAGGACCGTAAGCTCGACGCCTTCGACCGGAACGGTACCGTCCTGCAGGTCGCGCACGTGGTCGTACTCGCCGATCGCGAGGGAGAGCGGAAGCTTGGTCATGATCGAAAACGCAGCGAGCCGGTCAATCGACCTTGATCGCGACGGTCCTCACCACCGCGCCATATTTATCGTAGTCGCGGCGGATCAGCGCGCTGAACTCGTCGGGCGTCGACGGGAAGGGCTCCAATCCCCCCGCCGCGTTCAACTTTTCCTTCACGTCGGGTGCAGCGAGCGCGTTCGCGATCGCGGCGCGCAGACGCACGATCACCGCCTCGGGCGTCCCGGCGGGCGCGAACAACGCGAGCCAGATCGTGACCTCGTAACCCGGATAGAACTCTCCTATCGTCGGCAGCTCAGGAAACTCCTGCGACCGGCGCGTCCCGGTAACCGCCAGCGCGCGGAGCTTGCCGGCCTTGATCTGGGCATACGTGCTCGTTCCTGAAAACATGGCGACGGTGTCGCCGGCGACCGTCGCCATCGTCGCCGGCGCGCCGCCTTTGAACGGCACGTGCAGCATGTCGATCCCGGCGCGCTGCTTGAGTATCTCCATCGAAAGATGGTGCTGGCTGCCGTTGCCTCCCGACGCGTAGGCAAGCGGCGGCTTCGCGCGCCGCGCGTAGTCGACGAACTCCTGGAAGGTTTTGACCGGAAGCGCAGGATTGACCGCGAGCACGAACTGGTTCGATGCCACCGTCGCGATCGGCACGAGATCCTTCAATGTGTCGAACGACATCTTGGCATAGAGGTGCGGGTTGATGGCGATCAGACTGTCCTGTCCGAGCAGAAGCGTGTAACCGTCCGGCGCCGACTTGGCGACCAGATCGCCGGCGATGTTTCCGTTGGACCCGGCGTGGTTCTCGACCACGATCGGCTGGCCGAGAAGCTCCGAGACCTTTTGGCCGACGACGCGCGCGGCGATATCGGGAGCGCCTCCTGCGGGAATCGGAACGATGAGCTTGATCGGACGCGACGGATATTGCGCAAGCGTGGAACCGGCGGCGAGCGCGAGGGCAACAAGGACGAGCGCGCGTAAGGGTTTGGATGTCATGCGGGCCTCGATACCGGGAACCGGAAGTGACACACGATGAGAATAGCCTTCGCAGCGTCACTTCGCTATTGCGCTGTTCCAGGCGGCGATCAAGCCTTCCGGCATCGGCACGTCAGCGGCCCAGCGCTGGCGCACGACGGTCATCTCCCCCGCGCTCAAGTGCGAGTTCTCGTCACCGGGAATGCTGGTTCCTGGATGTCCGGACCGCAATCGGAAGACGATGCGCTCCGAATTTCGATCGAGGACATCGGAGGCGCTGCCTATCTTATCGCGGCCCATCAGCGCCTGTGCGAGCGGTGCAGGGAGCGAGGCAGGCAGGTTGATGCTGAGCCAGTGTCCCTCCGCCGCCCAATCGGTGCGGCGTTCCCATACTGCGAGCAGCAACCGGGCGAGCGCCGCGAGCTCCGCCGCGCTCTCGATGCCTTGTCTTTCCCGCGAAATGCCGATGGCGGGCACGCCCCAGAAAGTTGCCTCACGCGCGATCGCCAGCGTTCCCGAGTAGGCGATGTCCTCGGCGACGTTGCGTTTGTCGTTGACGCCCGATAGCACCAGATCCGGCTTCGGCCCCGCGGTGAAGAGAACCGTGATGGCGGCAACCACGCAGTCGGCGGGCGCGCCGGAGCAAGCGTAGATGCGCTCGTTCCTCCTGCTGAGCGTGAGATTGCGATCCAATGTCAGCTGATGGCTCCCCACGGTCCACTTACGCTCGGGTGCGATCACCCACACGTCGTCCGCGAGCGAGCGCGCCGCCTCGGCGAGCGCATGCAGTCCCGGCGAGTCGATGCCGTCGTCGTTGCATACAAGAATGCGCATGATTACGGGTCCGATCAGA
>VBCZ01000437.1 GCA_005889025.1 Betaproteobacteria bacterium | reverse complement strand
CGGCTTTCCCGAATCACACGCCGCGAGCTTTGCCCTGCTGGTGTATGTCTCGTCGTGGATCAAGTGCTACGAGCCGGCCGTTTTTACCTGCGCACTGCTCAATTCCCAACCGATGGGTTTTTATTCGCCGTCGCAGCTCACCCAGGATCTGCGACGTCACGCCGGCGTGATCCTGCCGGCCGATGTGTGCGTGAGTGAATGGGAATGCACGCTGGAAGACGTCGTCCCTGCGCTATGTTCGGCCGGAACGATGAACCATCATGCCGTCGTCCCGGCCCCCGATTCAAGCATTCGGGGGCAGGCTCCGGCCGGGACCCAAGTTGCTTCCGTCGTCCCCACGCAAGCGGGCACCCAGCGGCGTCAAGCGCAACCGGCGTTGCGGCTGGGCCTTTGCATGGTCAAGGGGCTCACCGAAGCCGGCGGCAAAAAGCTGACGCGGGCACGCAAGGAGCGCGTATTTCAAAGCGTCGCCGATCTTGCCCGCCGTGCGGCCTTGAGCCGGCGCGATATGGAAGCGCTGGCCGCGGCAGGCGCGCTTGCGTGTTTAAGCGGACATCGCCGCAATGCATTGTGGGATGTGAGCGGCATCGAGCGGATGCCGCCGATCCTCGCGGAGTCCTCGATCGACGAAGCACCGGCGGCTCTGCCCGCGCCCAGCGAAGGCGAGGATATCGTCGCCGATTATGGGAGCCTCGGGCTCACGCTCGGCCGTCACCCGCTCGCGTTGTTGCGCGAGCGCCTCAAGCGCGCGCGCATGCTGACCGCCGCGGAGCTCAAGACGCTGCCGCACGGACGTATGGCGCGCGTCACGGGCCTGGTCACCGGGCGGCAGCGTCCCGGAACCGCGAGCGGTGTCACCTTTGTCACGCTGGAGGACGAAACCGGCATGGTCAACGTCATCGTGTGGCGGGACCTTGCCGAGCGACAGCGCAAGGAATTGCTGCGCTCCCATTTATTGACGGTGTACGGCACGCTGGAGCGCGAAGGCGAAGTCGTACACTTGATTGCCGGCCGGCTGCGCGATCAGACGCCCATGCTGGGCAATCTCGTCACGCGCTCCAGGGATTTTCACTGAATTTCAATTGATTTTGGGCGGAAGCCGGCACCCATCGCAACGCAGCTGCGAGCGTGCTGTAGGTGACACATGACGAGGTATTACTCAGATGGACGATGAGGAAATCTTCGTTCTCGATATACCAATCTCGCTTGTAGCCCGAGGAATCCCCGATACGCGGTTTGATCTCCCCGCGCTCGCGCCCAAAGAACGGTCCCCGCTCGTGCGGTACAAAAGACAGGTAAGAGAATCGGTCTTTCCTGAGAGGAAGGTTGCATGTCATACTTGTAAATCTTACAGAGTTACACTCACGACGCACACGTCGACCGGGTTTGACTTGACCCAAGAAAAAGGAAGAAGCCGCATGAAAACTTCGTTCGTTATGCTGAGCCGCGCCGTATCCATCATCGGCGGCGTCCTGTTTTCAATTTCACCCGTGCTGGCGCAGGTTCCGCAGGTCGGGCCAAACATCAACATGGTCAGCGGGACCAAGTGGCCGTACGGCGACGCGTTCCTCACCAAGCAGAACGAGCCGTCGCACGCGATTTCCTCGATCAACTCGCAGCACATGCTTGCGGGAGCAAATGACTATCGGCTGGTATTCAATCCTCTGGCGGAGCCGGACAACCCCGATGGCGGCGGCGACGCATGGGTTTACGTGTACAAGTCGGTCGATGGCGGCGCCAACTGGTTCGCGGAGCCTATCTCCGGCTGCAAACTCAATATCAAGGCATGCAACAACCCCGACAACCAGCCCGTATCACCGGTCAAGGGCCTTGACTTTGCCGCGGACCCCACCGTGCGGGCCATGCCCTACGGAATGTTCGCCTATTCGTTCATCGCGGCCAATCGCAACAGCGCCGCCGGTGGCGTGACCGCGGTGCAGCGGTTCATCGACAAGAACGACAACAAGAAAATCGGTGACGATCCGTTCTTCTCCGATGTCATCAACATTCTCGACGTCGGGACCAGGGGGCAGTTCAAAGACAAGCCGGGGAACATCGCGGATGTGCCCGGCCGGCCCTGGAATGCCGGCAGGACGTGCGTCATTCCGGGCTACAACAACGGACAACCCGTGCCGGCGTTCCACCACTACGTGTCCTACGCCAACTTCACGGGTCAGGGGCAGAACGAGCATCCGCAAATCCTCATCGCCCGTTCCCGTGACTGCGGCAAGACGTACGAGAAGTCGGTCAAGGTAAGCAATTCGCTCGACACCAATTCCGGGTCTTCGATGGCGATCGATCCGGTGACCGGCACGGTGTACGTCGTGTGGAGGCGGTTTGGCGATCCCGGCAGCGGGAAGCCGGACGGCATCTACATGAACAAGTCGACCGATGGCGGCAACACTTGGGGAAATTCGCCGCTGCTGATCACCTTGATCAATCCGTTCGATCAATTCATCACCGGCGCAAGCGCGAGTCCGTACAACCCCGGAAAACAGTTCCGCACCGAAGGTTTTCCCACGATCGCCGTATCCACGGACTCGAATGGGACCAGTCGCGTCCACGTCGGGTGGGCACAACGCAAGACCGCGGTCGACCCCACCACGTTTGCCTGCCCCGCCAACGCCAACTGTGACGCGCGCATCGCGATCGTCACCTCATCGAACGGCGGTAACACGTGGTCTGCCCCATCGTTCATCGACGATTGGCAAAGCGACCCGCGCTTTGTCGGTGCGGATTTCAATCCCAACAACTTCAATCCTGGCCGTGGGCATCAGGTGCAGCCCGCACTGACCTTCGCAGGCGGCAAGCTGTTGGCGGCGTGGCTCGACCAGCGCTTTGACCACTCCATCGGCGTGATGAAGTGTCCCACGCAATTGCCGTACTCGATGCTCGATTGCACCGAAGTTCGCCAGGCAGCAGGAAACCTCGTGCCGGGTGGCGATCCTGCGATTGTCTTCACGCCTCTGATCAGCGACGGCACACCAGGCCTCGCGCGCCGGCACACGCTCGATGTCTTTGCCGCCATGGCCAGTGTCAACGCTGCCGCCGATGTGAACGGCAATCCGCAATTCCAGTCGGCCCCGGTTTCACAGTACCTCTTCGGCAGCCCGAAGGGCGCGCCGGGTACGAAAGTTTCCAAGCCGGTGACCCAACTGCGTTTCAGCGCCGTCAACATCCCGATATTCGCCAACAACACGCAGCCGTTCCTCGGCGACTACATCGACGCAACCCTACGCGTTCAATATCGGTCCGGGCAAGGCGCCGTTCCACGTCACGTGGACCGACAACCGTGACGTCGTTCCGCCGTTGAACGGTAGCTGGCAGAGCTATACGCCGATCAGTGCATTTGTCGTCAATGCCGACGGCACCGTCAGCACGACGTTGAATAGCAGTTGTACCAATTCCAGCGCAGGCCAGACCGGCACACGGAATCAGAACATCTATACCGCCCTGGTGACCGATGCCGCGACGGCCTACGCGAATGCCAACTCGAAGCTGTTGCCTTCGGCGAGCACCGCCAAGGCGCGCAGCTTTGTGGTGAGCGTAGAGAACTTCACCGATTTCTATCGCTCCTTCCAGCTGAACGTCGTCCAGCCGCCAGGCGTGACGGCGGGCTTCACGCTGGCCGCGGGAGTTCCCTCTACGCCGCAAGTTACGGTAAATGTGCCACCGCGATCGTTGACCGCGCGAACCGTATGGGTGAAGGCGGCGACGGGATCGGAAAGGGCGAGCGTAACGGTCAACGTTACCGATTCGACCGATGGCGGGCTGACCCAGATCGTCCTGAATCCTGACCCCAATACGACGCTGATCACCAACGCCGCAAGCAATACGACCCAGGACATCGCGAACCTCGACATCACCAACGCCTCGGTCAAGACGCAGGACATCACCAACCAGGACATCACCAATCAGGACCTGGCGAACCTGGATATCACGAACAACGACATCACCAACAACGAGCTCACGAACCTCGATATCACGAACCTGGATATCACCAACCAGGACATCACCAATCAGGACATCACCAACCAGGACATCACCAACCAGGACATCGCCAATAGTGCCCTCGTGGACTCGACATACACGGTCCAGAACACCTTCCTTGCGGCCAACCCGGACGGCGGCAGCAATACCGACGCGACGGTCGATACGAAGACGTTGCTGCGCAACACGCAAGTCCCGGCGGGTTACAGGGTGCAGGTCGTTCTGCGCAAGATTGCGCTGGTTCCCAACGCGGTGCGCAGTTGCAGGATCGGCATCGTGCAACAAAACGTGAAGGTCGCCAGCAATATCGTCAACAACACCGGCGTCAACGACACCGGAGTGCCGGGGCTCGCCAATCATCCGGTCATCAAGCCGGCTGTTGACGATAACACCCTCGGGACTTTCGATCCGACCGGCGATCCGAACGACCCCACGGCC
>VBCZ01000436.1 GCA_005889025.1 Betaproteobacteria bacterium | reverse complement strand
CGATCAAAGCACGACTTCGCGTGCGCGTGGCGCATCACAAGCGATCGATGGAGGACGAGGCCCGCAAGATCCTCGATGCCGCGCTAAGCGACGAGACAGCAACCGAGCGCAGCCTCGCCGACGCTATTCATAAGCGCTTCCAGGCTATTGGCAGGATCAATCTTCGACTGCCGTCGCGGGCAGTCATGCGGACGGAAATCTAACCTGACCCCATTTCCGCTACGTTAGCGGGTCGAAATCTAATCTGAACCTATTTTTCAACAAGCGCGACCTTCAAGCGAAGTTCGAGCCACCCCAATGAATCAAAAGATTCACACGCGATCCTTTTCGCGCCGTGCGCTCGTATTTATGCCGTGTGTGAATCCCCGCAGTGCCTTGGCTGGCTTGACCGGAATGAATTCGAGCCGATCAACCAGCGCTACAACGCGAATCTTCTGACCGGGGGTGATTCCGAGCGCTTTGCGCACGTTGCGCGGGATCACCACCTGGAACTTGGGCGAGACGGTTACTGTTGTCATGACTTTCCTTGAGATCGATTACAAAAACGTATTACGGCATTATGATCGATGCGGGTCACGTACAACCTATCTCAGAAATTGGTAGAAACTAGGGTGAGGTTGAACCGATCCCATTTTCACAGACAATTCGCTACACTCGCACTTATGACTTCAACCCTTGAAGAGCTGGAAAAACAGGCTCGGGCGCTCAAGCCCAGCGAGAAAGCGGCGCTCGCTCATATCCTCATCGAACAACTTGATGCGTCATCCGACGTTGATGCCGAGCGCCTTTGGGTCGAGCTGGCTCAGCAACGCTACGACGCGTTTGTGGCTGAGAGCTTCCGGCTGTCCCAGGAGACGAAGCCATGCGTAGGGCTCGCGCAAGCCTCAAATGACGGCCTTCCGGCTTTTTCCTCCTGCCGAGGAGGAAATGATCGGTGAGCCTCTTTTATCAGGCGGTATCGCGCGAGCCTGGCCAGGACTTTCTAGATGATGTGGGCCGAATCATCGATCCTATGCGTTATCGGATCAAAATCTAAACCTGTTCCCCCGATTTTCATGCTATCATGCTGCATGAACACGTTTCGCTTGCGCCTGAAATGATGCTCCCCTCCGGCGCAAGCTAAATTCTCGAGGAATCAAAATGAAGGCAACCGTGAAAGTCATCGGCGCAAGCGGCCAGATTTCGCTAGGCAAAGAGTTTGCGGGGCGGCAAGTGCTTGTTGAAGAAGCCGGGCCTGGCGTTTGGACCGTGCGGACTGCCACGGTAGTTCCTGACAATGAGCGTTGGCTTCATACGCCGCAAGTGTCCGAGGCATTGTCACGAGCGATGGAATGGGCCGCAGCTCATCCCGCGCAGCCTACAGACCTGGCCGCAATCAAAACAAGGCTAAGAAATGAGAAGACAGGGAAGCCCGCCGGGCACAGAGGAGAAAGTCGCAGTCGATCTAAACAATCCCGAGTTTCTAAAAAGCTGGTTCATACTTAGGGACAAGAATGAGAGTGCTCGCGTTCTAAATACGGTCGAAAAAGTCACCCAATTGACGTGGACCCAGATCTATCAGGATCCTGGTCTCAAGTGGGAGCGTATTACACATTCGCCGATTCCGCTCCCGCCAGGCGTTGAAACGATCTACTCCATTCGCGTTACAAGTTTAAGACACGCTGAGGATCATGACGCGACGTATCCAAAAGGCAGAAAGCGTTAACTGGCACCCGCAGTACGACCACTCATCACAGGTCTGACAGTGACCGCCACCGTTGCGCTCAAGGTGCTCGACGAGCGCATACGTCCTTATCTGCCGGCGTACGCCACGCCGGGCTCCGCCGGCATGGACCTGCGGGCATGCATCGACGCGCCGATCACGCTCGAGCCCGGGCAGACAGAGTTGATTCCCACCGGTATCGCGATTCACATCGGCGACCCGGGGCTCGCGGCGCTCATCCTGCCGCGGTCGGGCCTGGGTCACAAGCACGGCATCGTGCTCGGCAATCTGGTCGGCCTGATAGACTCGGATTATCAGGGGCAGCTCATGGTGAGCTGCTGGAACCGCAGCGCCAAGCCTTTCGACCTCACTCCCATGGAGCGGCTGGCCCAACTTGTGCTTGTTCCAGTGGTCAAGGTGTCATTTACGGAGGCCGACTTTCATGAAAGCAAAAGGGGTGGTGGCGGGTTTGGCAGCAGTGGCAGAAGCTAATGCCGCTTCGCTTGGGCGGATTCGGCTTGCGGTGGACCGGGAAGCACAGCCTGTGAATCTAGCGCAGGATGTCGAAACACGGGACCTCAAGACCGTCAAATCCGTGGCAGACCTTGCCGTCAACGGCGCGCCGCCGATGTTCGCGGAGCCGATACACGTTGGCCGCCCCAACATCGGCAACCACAAACGCTTTCTTCAGCGCGCGTCCGATATTCTTGACAGTGGCTGGCTATCCAACAACGGGCCGATTGCGCAGGAGTTCGAGCAGCGAATCGCGTCGTTTCTGGGTGTCAAGCATTGCGTTGCCATGTGCAATGGAACGATCGCGCTCGAAATTGCGACACGCGCACTTGATCTGAAAGGCGAGGTCACGATCCCACCACCCACAATCTCGATCCGGCAGCGGTTTGGCGAATGATCACGCCAAGGACCACCGGCATCATCGGAGTGCACCTCTGGGGCAGAGCGGCCCCCGTCAAGGAGCTCGAAGCGATCGCCAAGGAGCACAAGCTTCGGCTGATGTTCGACTCGTCACACGGCTTTGGATGCTCCCTCGACGGCGCGCTGCTCGGCGGATTCGGCGAATGCGAGGTCTTCAGTTTTCACGCAACCAAGTTCTTCAATACGTTCGAGGGTGGGGCCGTCGTCACCGACAATGATGTACTGGCGGAGAAGATGCGGCTGATGCGCAACTTCGGCTTCTCGGGCTACGACAACGTTATTTACCCAGGAACGAACGGGAAGATGACTGAGATCTCCGCTGCCATGGGCCTGACGAACCTGGAAGATATCGGAGACTTCGTCGAAACCAATCGACGCAACTATCACTGTTATCGCGATGCCATCGCCTCGGTGCGCGGGCTCAGCATCCTCGAATACGACGAATCGGAGCACAATAACTACCAGTACATCGTGATGGAAGTGGCGCCCTACTTCCCGGCTTCGCGGGATCGCATCGTCGAGGTCTTGCACGCAGAGAACGTCCTGGCGCGAAGATATTTCTGGCCCGGCTGCCACAATCTGGAGCCGTATCGATCGTACTATCCGCACGCAGGTCTGGTGTTGCCCAACACGAAGCTTGTTGCCGAACGGGTTGTCGTGCTTCCCGCTGGGGCATCCATCAGCCAACAGGCGATTTTCGGAATCACCACAATCCTGCGGACTTTGGCTACAAATGGGAATGAGCGATAAATCTTCTCGGGCCCGTCTCTCCGTGGACTTCTCAGCTTCCATGGTGGTGCACTGACCGCCATCGGCTCAACGGACCTTTTCGCACACCAGGAAAACGCTCGAGCACAGGTCAGGATACTGCTGCCCCAACTTGTAGCAGCCCTCGAGGTATTCCTTGGAAATGATGTCTGTCTTCAACAGCTTGTCCCATTGGAAATTCGCCAGCGCCTTGAAGAAGATTCCCGACCGGTGGATTACCTGCAGCCCTGCCGCTACAGCGTCCCGTTCGAGCGTGTCCAGCGTGTAAGTGCGGCGGTGGCCGTGCTCGGCCTCCGCCGGGGTGACGGCGGCGTT
>VBCZ01000082.1 GCA_005889025.1 Betaproteobacteria bacterium | reverse complement strand
CGCCGCTGCCGAGCAAGACGAACAGCGCGACGATCAGAAGAACGGTAATGAGTAGATCCATCGCCCGTTCGCTATTCGACGTGCGCCGGCTCGCTGTCGCTTTGGGCGATGACCCGCGTTCCGGTGAGGTCTCCGATCAGCAGGTCGACAAAGGCGATCGCAAGGACGATATTGCCGGCGGCCATGGCAATCTGCGGGATCCACAGCGGCGTTGCGTCGTTGCCGGTGGATATATCGTTCAGAGCGTACGACTGCCACGCAAGGCGCACGCTGAAGTACGCGAATGCCGCGGTGAGCAGCGCAGCGACGGCCAGCGACCATCGCTCCAGGATGCGCCGGAATCGCGGGGCGGTATGCTCGAGAACCAGGGTCACGCGTATATGCTCGCCTCGCATGAGGGTGTGCGCCAGCGCTAGAAAACCCGCGCCGGCCATGAAATAGCCTGCGTAGGCGTCGGTGCCGCGAATCTGGAAACTGAACAGGCGGCCGAAGATGCCGAGCAGCACCATCGCCAGCGTGCATACCAAAAACAACGCCGCCAGGTAAGCGGCGGCGCTGTAGATCCTGTCCAGAGTCCCGCGCATCTATGGCTACATTTTCCTGAAGGCGTCCACCGCCGCCTGGCCTTCCGGGCCGGCTTTTTTGAGCCAATCCTGCAGCATCACGTCCCCCACTTTTTTCAGATCGGCGGTGAGCTGCGGCGACGGCTTGACGATGGTCATGCCCTTTTGCTTCAACTGATCGAGGTACCAGCTGTTTTTTTCCTCGGACGCCTTCCACCCGCGCGTCTCGGCGTCGGCAGCGGCTTTCAGGGCCGCGTCCTGAGTCGCCTTGTCGAGCGCGTCGAATGCCTGAGCGTTGGCGACCACCGCATTTTTCGGCAGCCACGCTTGCGTATCGTAGAAGTTCTTAATGCTCTCATAGGTCTTGGTGTCGAAGCCCGTCGCGCCGGACGACATGTACGCCTCGACAACGCCCGTTGCCAGCGCCTGCGTGAGCTCCGCCGCCTGCACGGTGACCGGCTGCGCGCCGACCAGCTCGGCGATGCGCGAGGTCGCCGGGCTGTAGGCGCGCCACTTGAGCCCCTTCAAGTCGGCGGCACTGTTGAGCGTGCGGTTGGTGAAAATGCCCTGAGGCGGCCCCCTCCAGCGCCTTTTTCGACGCGCGATAGAGCTTCATCGAGTCGGCGTAGCTCGTCGCCAAAAACGGGACGCCATCGAGCCCGAACAGCGGATCCTCGTTCTCGAAGTTGACCAGCAGGATCTCGCCGATCTGGGCCTGGTTTCCTTGAACCGCTCGTTTGATTTCGTTGGCTTTGAACAGCGAGCCGTTGGCGTGCACCGTGATCTTGAGCTTGCCGCCCGTCGCTTTGTCGATGTCGGCGACGAACTGGTTGATGTTCTCGGTGTGGAAATTCGTCGCCGGATACGCCGTGGGCATGTCCCACTTGGTCTGCGCGGCGCTGCTGAGCGCGACAGAAACGCCGAGCGTGGCGATAAGAGCGCGGATCACTTTCATGGAGTGTCCTTTCGTTTCGGAAGTGGAATTCTGACACGCGCGACGCGCGCACGCTTGGAAGAGTCCATTTGTACCATATTTGCGCGACCACCGGCGGGCATGGGATGAGTCTCGAAGCACGATTCGTTCGACCGCCCGGCCTATGGTCCGCCGATATAATGCAATCCGTGCGCTGTTCCTTGCGCGCAACATCGCGCCTTCGCGAGGCTCAAGGTTTTCCACGCCGTGACGACCACACCGATGCAATCCCGCTGGCAGTTCTGGATCGACCGCGGCGGAACGTTCACCGACGTCGTCGCGCGCCGGCCGGATGGCACGCTGGCCACGCACAAGCTGCTTTCGGAAAACCCCGAGCGCTACCGCGACGCAGCCGTTCAGGGCATACGCGATCTCCTCGCGCTGGCGCCCGATTCGCCCATCCTCGGCGGCGCGATCGAAGCGGTCAAGATGGGAACGACCGTCGCAACCAACGCCCTGCTCGAGCGCCGCGGCGAGCGCACATTGCTTCTGATCACGAAGGGATTCGCAGACGCGCTCCGCATCGCCTACCAGAACCGGCCGAAGCTTTTTGTGCGCCGCATCCAACTGCCGACGCCGCTCTACGAGCGCGTCGTCGAAATCGACGAGCGCATCGGCGCTCACGGCCAGACGGTGCGCGCGCTGGATCTCGCTTCGGCCGAGTTGTCGCTGCGCGCGGCATTCGACGACGGCTTTCGCGTCTGTGCAATCGTCCTCATGCACGGCTATCGCTATCCCGAGCACGAGGCGAAGCTTGCCGCGCTCTCGCGCGCGCTCGGCTTCACGCAGGTCTCGGTGAGCCACGAAGTGAGCCCGCTCATGAAGCTCGTCTCGCGCGGCGATACGACCGTCGTCGACGCCTACCTGTCGCCGATATTGCGGCGCTACGTTGCGCAGGTCGAGTCCGAGCTCCCGGGCGTCCGGCTCGAGTTCATGCAGTCGTCGGGCGGGCTCACCGACGCGCATCGCTTTCAGGGCAAGGACGCGATTCTTTCCGGGCCGGCGGGCGGCGTCGTCGGCGCGGTCGAGGTCTCCCGTCTCGCCGGGTTCGACAAGATCATCGGTTTCGACATGGGCGGCACGTCGACCGATGTCACGCATTACGGTCGCCGCCGGCGGCGGATCGATCTGCTCGTTCGACGGCGCGCGCCTCCGCGTCGGGCCCCAGTCCGCGGGCGCGAATCCGGGACCCGCGAGCTACCGCCGCGGCGGCCCGCTGACCGTCACCGACTGCAATGTGATGCTCGGAAAGATCGATCCGGCGATGTTCCCGCATGTATTCGGTCCGCAGGGCAACCTGCCGCTCGATGCCGAGATCGTGCGCGAGAAATTCCGGCGCCTGGCGACCGAGCTCGAGTCGACGACGGGCCACACGCGCACGCCCGAGCAACTCGCCGACGGCTTCCTGAAAATCGCCGTGGAAAACATAGCCAACGCGATCAAGCACATCTCCGTCGAGCGCGGCTACGATGTCACCGAGTACACGCTGTGCAGCTTCGGCGGCGCGGGCGGTCAGCACGCCTGCCTGGTCGCCGACGCGCTCGGAATGACCCAGGTCTTCATTCATCCGCTCGCCGGCGTGCTTTCCGCCTACGGTATGGGGCTTGCCGATGTTCGCGCGATGCGTCAGCGCGCGATCGAGGAAACGCTGTCGAGCCAGTCGCTGTCCGGCGCCGACGCCGTCCTCGACAGCCTTGCCGCCGTTGCCAGCCATGAAGTCGAGGCGCAGGGGATTGACGCGTCTCGCATTGATGTCAAGCGCAGCTTGCATCTCAAATACGACGGCACGGACACCACGCTCGAGATCGCTTTGCCGCCATCGGACGAAGGCGATCCGCGCGTCCGCCGGTTGGTCGCGGACTTCGAGGCGCGCTACCGCGTGCAGTATGGGTTCCTGATGCCCGACAAGCCGTTGGTCATCGAGGCTGCAGCTGTCGAGGCCATCGGCGCCGCTGCCACCGCCGACGACGCCGCGCCGACGTTTACGCCACGCCCGGAAGGTCTTGCGCCCGTGAAGACCGTCGAGCCCGGCTGGGAGGCGACCCTTGGGGCTCGCGACGACTTGATTCTCGAACGGGTGGTCGCCATCGAGCGCGAGCACGCCATCGGCACGACCGCCGATCCGGTGCTGCTCGAAGTGTTCAACAATCTCTTCATGGCGATCGCCGAGCAGATGGGCGTGACGCTCGCCAACACTGCGTACTCGGTCAACATCAAGGAGAGGCTCGATTTTTCCTGCGCCCTGTTCGACGCGCAAGGCAATCTCATTGCAAACGCGCCGCACATGCCGGTGCACCTGGGATCGATGGGCGAGAGCGTGAAGACGATTATCGACCGCAGGGCGGACACGATGCGACCGGGCGACGTCTTCGTGCTCAATGCGCCGTATAACGGAGGTACGCACCTCCCCGACGTCACCGTCATCGCCCCGGTGTTTCTCCATCAACCCCTCCCCCCCTGGGGGAGGGGCAGGGATGAGGGTATGGGCAATTCATCGAGCCGAGATGCAGGCAAGAAGCACGCGTTGCCTGCTGAACTTGTTGCGCGTGCGCGGGCATTGCGCTGCGACCAGACAGATGCAGAAGCGCTTCTATGGAGCATCGTGCGAAACGGAGGCCTAGGCGGACTCAAGTTTCGCCGCCAGCACCCGCTCGTCGTGGGAAGTACGCGGTACATCGCCGACTTCTATTGCCACGAAGCGCGTCTCGTTATCGAGCTCGACGGAGGACAGCATGCCGAGCAGGAAGCCTATGACGGTAAGCGAGCCAGTGCACTGGCCACGGAAGGAATCCGGGTGTTGCGGTTCTGGAACAACGATGTGCTTGGTCAAACCGAAGCCGTGCTCGAGACTATTTGGAGCGCGGTAACTTCATCCCTCACCCCTGCCCCTCTCCCAGTGGGAGAGGGGAACGCCCTCACCCCCGCCCCTCTCCCGGCGGGAGAGGGGAGCTCTCTTGCTTCGTGGCGTCCGGAATTCTATGTAGCGTCGCGTGGCCACCATGCCGACATCGGGGGAACGACGCCGGGATCGATGCCGCCGGACTCCACGCATGTCGACGAAGAAGGCGTGCTGCTCGATAACGTCCAGCTTGTCGCGCAAGGCCGGTTTCTCGATGCCGAAATGCGCCAGCTGCTGAGCTCGGGGCGTTACCCGTCGCGAAATATCGATCAGAACCTCGCCGACTTGCGCGCGCAGGTCGCGGCGTGCGCAAAGGGCATCGAGGAGCTCGAAAAGATGGTCTCGCACTTTGGCTTGCCCGTCGTGCGTGCGTACATGAAGCACGTGCAGGACAACGCCGAGGAGGCCGTGCGGCGCGTGCTCGACGTGCTCAAGGACGGCCACTTCGAGTACGAGATGGACAACGGCGCGACAATCGCCGTCACGATTTCCATCGACAAGTCCAATCGCGAAGCGATCATCGACTTTACCGGGACGAGCGCGCAGCAGCCGACCAACTTCAATGCGCCATCTGCCGTGTGCAAGGCTGCCGTACTGTATGTCTTCCGCACGCTGGTGGACGACGAGATCCCCATGAACGCCGGATGCCTCAAGCCGCTGCATGTTGTGATTCCCGATGGATCGATGCTCAAGCCCCGCTATCCCGCGGCGGTTGTCGCCGGCAATGTCGAGACCTCGCAGGTCGTCACCGATACGCTGTACGGCGCGCTGGGCGTGCTCGCGGCGTCGCAGGGGACCATGAACAATTTCACATTCGGCAACGATACCTATCAATACTACGAAACGATTTCCGGCGGCGCCGGCGCGGGGCCCGACTTCGACGGCGCAAGCGTCGTGCAGACGCACATGACCAATTCGCGCATCACCGATCCGGAGGTGCTGGAGTGGCGGTTTCCGGTGCGCCTCGAGGAATATCGCATTCGGGCGGGGAGTGGCGGGCGAGGCGCGCATCGTGGGGGCGATGGCGGCGATCGGCGGGTGCTATTTCTCGAGCATATGACTGCGGCGATGCTCGCCAATCGGCGGCGTGTCCCGCCCTTCGGCGTCGACGGCGGCTTGCCTGGTGCGGCAGGCCGCAACTGGGTCGAGCGATCCGATGGCAGGCGCGAGGAATACGGCGCCACGTTCCAGGTGGAGATGCACCCCGGCGATGTGTTCGTGGTGCAAACGCCGGGGGGCGGCGGCTTTGGCACACCCGCCTGAGCCTTATGGAAATGCTTGATGAGCATTTCCGTCAGGATGCTCCCCTCGAGCCGATCGATTGGCGAAGCCGCACGAACCTCCCCTCGAGCCGATGGTTCGGCGAAGCCGCACAAATCGCCCCTCTCCCTATGGAGAGCGGCAGGGGTGAGGGAGTATGGGGGAGGGGCGGGGATGAGGCTGGCAGCGGGAGAAGGCACGAGATGGGGGTTGAGGGCCAATCTTGCCGAGACCGTAGGTGCGAATTCATTCGCACGGGCCTCTTCTTCCACCAGCGCCGCCGAATGAATTCGGCCCTACAACCCGTCATGGCCGTAGGTGCGAATTCATTCGCACTGGCTGCTTCTTCCACCAACGCCGCCGAATAAATTCGGCCCTACAACCCGTCATTGTCGGCCATTTCTGCAAAGCTCAGGGATCGCCCGGGCACGCTTGGGCAATCGTCGACATCCACGGCAAGGAGCAAAAGCTCGACAAGTACAAGGACCGTGTGCTCCTCATCGTGAACACCGCGAGCAAGTGCGGCTTCACGCCACAGTACAAGGCGCTCGAAGCAGTATACGAGAAGATGCACGACCGCGGCCTGGAGGTCCTGGGCTTTCCCTGCAACCAGTTCGGCGCGCAGGAGCCGGGGAATGAACAGCAGATCGAATCGTTCTGCGAGATCAACTACGGGGTGACCTTCCCGCTTTTTGCCAAGATCGATGTCAACGGCGACAACGCGGCGCCGCTATACAAATTTCTCAAAAAGGAAAAGCCGGGCCTGCTCGGATCCGAAGCGATCAAGTGGAATTTCACCAAGTTCCTGGTCGATCGCAAGGGCAAGGTCGTCGAGCGCTACGCTCCCAAGGTGGAGCCCGAAGCGATTGCCGGGGATATCGAAAAGCTCCTGTAGGTGTCCCCGGTCGCGTCCATGAGAAGCGCGTGTCTCGCGATCGCGCTTGCGCTGTGTACACATGCAGGCGCAGCCGACATGGGCAAGGTGCTGCGAGTGTCGTTTCCGATCGCCGAGACCGGATTCGATCCACAGGCCGCGGGGGACGCCTACTCCAACTACGTCAACCGCCATATCTTCGACGCGCTCTACACCTACGACTATCTTGCGCGTCCTTACAAGCTGGTTCCGAACATCGCAGTTGCGCTGCCCGACATCTCGGCCAATGGCAAGACGTGGACGATCAGGATCAAGCCCGGCATCTACTTCGCTGACGATCCCGCATTCAAGGGAAAAAAACGCGAGCTTACCGCCGCCGATTATGCCTTCGCCTGGAAGCGCGTCCTCGATCCTAAGATGCGTTCCAATGCGTTCCAGATTTTCGACGGAAAATTCGCAGGCGCCGACGCGCTCGTCGAGGCCGCGAAAAAGACCGGCAAGTTCGATTACGATGCGCCGCTCGAAGGTCTGCAGGCTATCGACCGCTATACGCTGCGCCTGAAACTGAACTATCCCTCGTACGAGCTCCTGACCGATCTCACCACGCCCGCGACCGCGGCCGTCGCCCGCGAAGTCGTCGCTGCGTACGGCGACGCGAGCAGCTGGGTGATGGCCAATCCGGTCGGAACCGGCCCGTACCGGCTCGCGCAATGGCGGCGCGGACAGAAAATCGTGCTGGAAGCGAACCCGTCCTACCGCGAGGTGTTCTATCCCGACAGCACCGATCCTGCGGACCGTGCCATCCTCGCGAAGATGCGCGGCAGGAAGCTGCCGCTCATCGGACGGGTCGAAATCAGCGTGATCGATGAATCCAATCCCAGGCTTCTCGCATTCGAAGGCCGCGAGCTCGACTATCTCGAGGTGCCGATCGACCTCATCTGGAACGTGCTCGACCCGGGGAACAAGCTTAAAGCCCGTTTCGTCCAGGCGGGAGTGACGATGGGGCGTGGCACACAACCGGCGCTCAACTACACCTATTTCAACATGGAGGATCCGGTCGTCGGCGGATATACCAACGACAAGATCGCGTTGAGACGCGCGGTCGCCATGGCTTACAACACGGAGGAAGAGATCCGCATCGTGCGTCAAGGCCAGGGCGAGCCCGCAACCCAGCCGATTCCTCCCCCCGTGACCGGCCACAATCCGAAGTTCAGCGGATTCATCAAGTACGATCCTGCCGGAGCGAAAGCGCTTCTGGACAAGTTTGGCTATGTCGATCGCGACGGCGACGGCTGGCGCGACCTGCCGGACGGACGCCCGTTGGTGCTGAACATCGCGTCGCCACCCTCCGCGCTTCAGAGGCAATACGACGAGCTGTGGAAGAAGAGCATGGACGCGGTCGGCTTGCGCATCTATTTCGTCAAGCAGAAGTGGCCGGACCTGCTGAAGATGGCGCGCCTGGGCCAGCTGCAAATGTGGACGCTCGGCAACATCAGCATCACGCCCGAAGGCTTCCAGTTCCTGGGCCTGCTCTACGGCCCGCATTCCGGATTCTCCAATCTTTCCCGCTTTAATCTGCCCGAGTTCAACCGTCTCTACGATCAGGCGCGGCAGCTTCCGGACACGCCCGAGCGAACCCAGCTCTTTCATCAGATGTCGAAGCTCGTCGCGGCCTACGCGCCCTGGAGGCTCGACGCGTTTCGCTATGAAACGGTGATCGTTCAACCGTGGGTCCTCGACCTCAACCGAAAGGCCGCGAAGTGATCGGCATAAATCGACCCGTCAGGGCGAGGAAGTTCTGCTGCTTCGTCGTGCTTGCGCTGTGCTGCGCGAAGGCGCACGGCGCGGATCTCAACAAGGTGCTGCGGGTGGCGCTGGTTGCCCCGGAGACCGGCTTCGATCCGCAGGCGATCAACGATCTCTACTCGAATTACGTCGTTCGCGAAATCTTCGATCCGCTATACAAATACGATTTCCTGGCGCGCCCCTACAAGGTCGTTCCCAATACCGCCGCCGCGCTCCCTGACGTTTCGGCGGACGGGCTGACCTGGACGATCAAGCTCAAGCCCGGAATCTTCTTCTCGGACGATCCTGCTTTCAAGGGCAAGCGGCGCGAGCTCACGGCCGCCGACTATGTCTACGCATGGAAGCGATTGATCGATCCGAAGCTGCGCGGTTTCAACGTTCAGATTTTCGACGACCGGCTGGTCGGCGCGAAAGAGGCGATCGCGGCCGCGAAAAAGACGGGCAAGTTCGACTACGATGCACCGCTCGAAGGAGCGCAGGCGATCGATCGCTACACCATCCGGATCAAGCTCAATTTTCCTGCGTACGATCTTCTGTCCGACCTCACCTCGGTGGCAACCGCGGCCGTCGCGCGCGAAGTCGTTGCGGCGTACGGCGATGGCAATGGCTGGATCATGGAGAATCCGGTCGGCACGGGACCCTACTTCCTCAAGTCGTGGCGGCGCGCCCAGCAGATCATCCTCGAAGCCAGCCCGAGCTTTCGCGAGGTTCGTTTTCCGGAAAGCGCGCAGCCGGAGGATCGCGCCCTGCTGGCGAAAATGCGGGGCAAAAAGCTTCCTATCGCGGGACGTGTCGAGATCAGCGTCATCGAGGAATCGAACCCGCGGCTCCTCGCATTCGAGCAAGGACAGCTCGACTACATCACCGTGCCGACCGATCTCGTGCCCAAGGTGTTGCAGGGAGACAAGCTCAAGCCGGAATACGCCGCAAGGGGCATCGTCCTCGGGCGCGGCGTGCAGCCCGCTATCGTCTACACGTACTTCAACATGGAGGATCCGGTCGTCGGCGGCTACAACAATGACAAGATCGCGCTGCGCCGCGCGATCAGCATGGCGTACAACATCGTCGACGAGATTCACGTCATCCGCCTGGGTCAGGCGATGATCGCCACCCAGCCGATTCCGCCGAACGTCATCGGTCACGATCCGAACTTCAAGGGCGACGCCAAATACGACGTCGCGGGAGCGAAAGCGCTGCTCGATAAGTTCGGCTATATCGACCGCGACGGGGACGGCTGGCGCGATCTGCCCGATGGCAAGCCGCTCAAGCTCACCCTTGCCTCCGACCCGACCGCGATCTATCGCCAATTCGATGAGCTGTGGCAGCGGAGCATGAACGCGGTCGGCATCCGCATCGACTTTCTCAAGCAGAAGTTTCCCGATACCTTGAAAATGGGCCTGGCGGGACAGCTGCAGATGTGGAGCTTGTCGAACACTGCGTCGAACGACGAGGGCAGCAGCTTTCTCGATCTGCTGTACGGGCCCCACAAAGGCGTGTCGAATCTTTCGCGATTCGACCTTCCCGAATTCAACGCGCTCTACGACAAGGCGAAGCGCCTGCCCAACGGACCGGAGCGGGTGCAACTCTTCCGCCGCATGTCGTCTCTGGTGACCTCCTACGCCCCCTGGAACCTGCACGCCTATCGCATCGAGAACATCATCGTGCATCCCTGGATACAGGGCTACAAATACAACACCTTCGATCCGCATCCGTGGATGTACTACGACATCGACCTCGAGCGGCGCAAGGCGGCCGCGAAATGAAGTGCCGGCGCAGCGACGTGCTCGCGTGAATCCCCGAGTGCGCCTCGCAGCATGCACCGCCGCCGTACTGCTGGTCGCGCTTCCGGTCGCTGCGGCGGACATGAGCAAGACGCTGCGCACGGCGTACCTCGCGCCGGAGACCGGATTCGACCCCGCCGCATCGAGCGACATCTATTCCGACAGCGTCCAGCGCGCGATCTTCGACACCCTTTACGGGTTCGAGTACCTGACCCGCCCCTACCGCCGCGAGCCCCGAATCGCGGCGGCGATGCCGGAGATTAGCGACGGGGGCCGGACATGGACGATGCGCGTCAAGCCAGGAATCTACTTTGCCGATGACCCGGCGTTCAAGGGCAGGAAGCGCGAGCTCACCGCTGCCGATTACGTCTACTCATGGAAGCGGCTGATCGATCCGCGCGTGCGCTCGCCGTTCTCGTGGTTTCTGCAGGACAAGATCGTTGGCGCCGATCCCATTGTCGAGGCGGCGAAGAAAAGCGGCCGCTTCGACTACGACGCGCCGATCGAAGGCCTGCAGGCGATCGACCGCTATACGCTGCGCCTCAAGCTCAAGGAGCCGGACTACATCATGCACGGCTACATGACGCAGTCGCCTATGGCCGCGGTCGCGCGCGAGGTGATCGAGGCGTACGGCGACGCGAGCGGCTGGGCCATGGCGAACCCCGTCGGGACCGGCCCGTACAAGCTCTTGTCGTGGTGGCGCGGCGCGCAGATCGTGCTCGAGGCCAATCCCAACTATCGCGATGAAACTTTTCCCGACAGCACCGACCCGGCCGATCGCGAGAATTTCGCGAAGTTGCGCGGCAAGAAGCTGCCGATCGTCGGCAGGATCGAAATCGCCATCACCGAGGAGTCGAACCCGCGGCTGCTCGCGTTCAACAGCGGCGCGCTCGATTACGTCAACGTGCCGTCGGATTTGTCCGATCATGTGCTGGACGCTTCAGGAAAGCTCAGGCCGGAGTACGCAGCGCGCGGCGTCGTGCTGGCGCGCATTACGCAACCCGCCCTGCAGTACGCGTACTTCAACATGGAGGATCCGGTTGTCGGTGGTTACACCAGGGACCGCATCGCGTTGCGGCGGGCAATTGCGATCGGCTTCAACCGGCCGGCGCTGATTCGTGTCGTCTACCAGGGACAGGCGATTCCCGCGACCCAGCCGATTCCGCCCAACCTTCCCGGTCACGACGAGAGCTGGAACGTCGCAGTTCAATACGATCCTGCGGCCGCGAACGCATTGCTGGACAAGTTCGGTTACGGTCAGCGCGACAGCGAAGGCTATCGCAAGCAGCCCGACGGCAAGCCGCTCACGATCACCATGGCGTCGGCGACGTCGGCGCGCGATCGCGAGTTCGACGAGGTGTGGCAGAAGAGCATGAAAGCGATCGGCATCCGGCTCGACTTCATGAAGCAGAAATGGCCCGATCTGATTCAGATGGGCAAGCACGGCAAGCTGCAGATGTGGCGGCTGGGATGGCTGACCGCGTATGGCGAAGGCGACGCGTTCGCGCAATTGCTCTACGGCAAGAACATCGAGCAGACCAATTACGCGCGTTTTGCGCTGCCGGAGTACGACGAGCTGTATCGCGCTTCGCGCCGGATTCCCGACGGCCCCGAGCGCAACAAGATCTATCGCCGGATGTCGGAGCTCGTCGCCGCGTACAGCCCGTGGTGGCTCGGCGTATACACCATAGAGAACACGCTGCTCCAGCCGTGGTTGCGAGGCTATAAGAAACACGCGTATTGGGAGCATCCATGGAAGTATCTCGATGTCGACGCCGACAGACAAAAGGCGGCTCGCTAGCGTGGGGAATCAAAAATTCGCGGCGTATTTCTTCTCGTCACTCCCACCCTTCGACTATGCTCACAACCCGCCCTCAGCGTGCGAAGAATGACGCATCCGTGTCGTCCCGGCGAAGCCTGCCCCGGCGTAGGCCGGGGGCCGGGACCCAAGTTCTTCTCTTCTGCTTCGCCCGGCGACGTTCAACGATACTGGGTCTCCGTCTGGTCTTTCCTCGAAACTTCGCTCTTCGGGCTCGTTTGGCCGTTCTTTGGCATCCGGATTCGAGTGCGCTGGCTCGGAACGCCAATTTCAACGTCGTCCGTGGCACAAATGCGACAGGCGGAGGCCTCGATCCGGCCAAAGGCGCTCGCCTGCGTTGCGGCCGATAAATCTCATCGGTTAAACTTGATCCTGTCTTTCACCACTGACGAGGAATTTCCTTCCATGACCAGAACGCCGACGACTTCCGTCACCGCGAATGCTTTCGCGGCGCGCGCGTTCGCATGGGGAAATCTCATCGGCGCGCATGTGTCCCGGCCATTGCCGGGCATTGCGCCGCCGCTGCCGCAGTCGCCTAAGTTTTCTTAGGCTGCCCGAGCGGATTCCCGCCGGGTAGGGCGGGAACCGACATCCGGGCTCGATTCCCGAATCTCGTGTCTCGCTGCTGCCGCGTATTTGGCGGAAGACCGGCGGCCGCGCACTTTGTGTCGCGGCCGGAGGACGACGATATGACGATGAACGACCGAAAACGATACAGGCTGCTCCGCGGGTTCCGTGGACTTTGGCTGTCCCGGGATTTCCGGCGACTGTGGACCTCGCTCACCATCACGGCTTTCGGCGCGCAGGTGACCAACCTCGCGCTGCCGTTGACGGCCGCGCTGCTGCTCAACGCGACGCCGATGCAAATGGGGATTCTGGTCGCGCTGGAAACGCTGCCGTTTGCGCTGTTCAGCCTGCACGCCGGCGTGCTGCTCGATCGCGTGCGCAAGCTGCCTATCGTTATCGCGGCCGACGTCGGTCGCGCGATCGCACTGCTCGCCATTCCGGTGATGGCGTGGCTGGGGGCGCTGTCGGTGGAGGTGCTGTTCGTGGTCGGATTTCTGTGCGGTGTGCAAAACGTGGTCGGCGGCGCGGCGTATCAGGTGCTGCTCGCGCAGATGGCCGGCCGCAAGCGCCTGGTCGAGGCCAACGCCAAAGTCGCGCTGGGCGAGACCTCTGCCGCGCTGATCGGCCCGGGCCTCGCAGGCGGGTTGATACACGTCCTCACTGCCCCGTTTGCCATCGTCCTCGATGCGGCGGCCTTCCTGCTTTCAGCACTGCTTCTTCGGCGCGTGGTTTCGCGCAACGACGTTCCGCACGCAAACGAAGGCCACGGCGTATGGCGTGAGATCGGCGAGGGGCTCAAGCTCGTCTGGCAAAACCGTACGCTATGGGGACTCGCCTGGCTTGCCGGAACATGGCAGTTCCTGCATCACATGCAGGTCGCCGTGTTGATCCTGTTTGCGACGCGCGATCTCGGATTATCGGCCGGAGCGATCGGACTGGCGTTTGCCTGCGGCGGTGCGGGCTGCTTTCTGGCGTCGGCAACTGCACAACACCTTTCCGAGCGGCTCGGCATAGGCAACGTCATTGTGCATGGATTGACGCTGACGGCGTTCGGCTGGCAGGCCTTCGGGCTGATCGGGGGCCCGGTTTGGGCGGCGACGCTCGCGCTCGGCGGTGACATGCTCGTCTTCGACTTTGGCGCGGTGCTCTACGGTATCAACTACCTCGCGCTGCGACAGGCGATCACGCCGGACCGCCTGCTCGGCCGGATGACCGCGACCATGCGTTTTTTTACGGTCGCGTCAGCACCGCTCGGCTCGCTGGTCGGCGGCGCGCTCGCGACCGCGATCGGACTGCGTGGAACGCTGCTGACGGTGGGTGTGCTCGGGCTCGTCCTCTCCGGCGCGGCGGTGATGTGGTCGCCGGTGCGGCGTCATCGCACGCTGCCTGCGCCGGCTGCCGAATAAAACCCGGATTCACGCCGCGTCGCGTTCGCGTGCAAAGTCAGGGCTATGCCCTCTAACGGGAAAGCTGGATCCGCCGAAGTCCCGTCATCGCGACAAAAGCCAACGCCAACAGCAGCGCGGTCGGCGGCTCTGGAATCGCCGCTGCTGCGTGTGGCTCGGCATAGATGAAATCATCCATGACCACCAGATCGATGCCGCCCGTTTCGTTGGGTCCCAGCGCTGTGTTTCCGGACGTGATCCGCACGCGGCCGATGCTCTCGCCCGCGGTGACAGGTGCGAAGAATGTACCCAGCGATCGGTTGCCTAAGTTGAAAAACTGCAGGCTGGTGACGCTCGCGAGGTCTACATCGGTGAAGACGGCGCCAAACGCGCTGGTGAACGCAGGCGTGGGGAGCCCTGGCACGAAAAAGTTCACATCGACGATGTCGCTCCCGAGCGCGGTGAACAGCCGCTGTGGGCTGAAGGTCTGAAACAAGTCGGGATACGTCGGATTGATGTTGCCGAACTAGACGGCTGTTCCTGATGCCGCATTCGCGCTGACCTGGAAACCCGTCCCCGGCGTGCTGAAAATCACGCCGCGCGGTGAATTCACGTTGAAGAAGTTCGCGGGCAGGTTATTGGGCGCGGAAAGCGCATCCGGGACGCCGTCCCAGTTGATCTCTCGGCGGCCGCTCCCAAAGCTGCCGATCACATTGGGGTTCAGCGTGCCAAGCGACGTCCTGAAAGCATCGACCGTTGACTGGATGCCTGCCGGGCTTGTGCTGGAGGCCGAAAAAATGACTGTGGCATGCGCAAGCGGATACCCCGACATGACGAGCACCGCCAATACCAACCGCACCGATCCCTTCATTTGAGCCTCCTCTGTGCGCCTCGGATTTCGCCGCCTTGAACCGTTCACGCAGCATGAAACGTGCCGGTCAGGGAAATCTGTTATTTGTCCGTACGTTGAAATCGGCACGCGGGAATCGCGTGGCGGCACTGTAAAGCAGTTCGACGGAGTACGGCCTCCATCCGGAGATCCTGTCCAAGAAGGTACCCTAGCAATGCTGGAACGGATAGACGCTTCCCAGACGCAGGATCCGCGTCAATTCTTCCAGCGCGCGCCGGCTCTCGTCGAGCAGGTCAGGGTCGCCGAGATCGGCCGGGTCGACCCGGTCCCGATAGTAGCGCTCGACCCATTCGACCAGCTCGCGATGCAGAGCTTCGGTGAGCCATACGTTGGCGTGCACCGACTCGCGCTCGGACGCATCCAGCCATACGCGCAAGCGCAGACACGCGGGGCCGCCGCCGTTTCTCATGCTTTGCCGCAAGTCGAATGCGTGAAGCGCTCGAATCGGACCGTCACCCGCCGTCAGGCGTTTGAGATATGCGGAAACCGTATTGTCCTCGAGACACTCGGCGGGAATGACGAGGAGCATGGAGCCGTCGTCGCGCTCCAGCAGCTGGCTGTTGAAGAGGTACGTCGACACCGCGCGGTCGAGGCCGATTTCCTCATCGCGCACGACCACGGCGACAAAGCGCGATCCGACGCTCTCGCGCAGTGCGTCCAGCAATGTGTCCTGCGCGGCGAAGGCCCGCTCGTGGCAGAAAAGCACGCTGCCGCTGCCTGCGGCGATCACGTCGTTATGGAACACGCCGGCGTCGAGCGACGGCTTCGGACGCTTCCCTGGTTTGCCGCGCGGGATAGCGTCGCGGCGCGCTCGTTGCGTCGAACCCGGCGCGGCCGTAGACGAAGAGATCCGTTCCCGGCGCACCGGGTTCCGCACAAAAAAAAGTATGGTTGGCCGCGCCTTCGTCGCCGACCTGCGGCGCGGCGGGGAGCGCCTCGTGGACAACGAACTTGCGCTGGTCGGCAAAGATCGCGCGCAGGATGCGGGTGGTCGTCGCCGCCTCCAGCGCGCGGTGAAAATGAGTTGCGAGATTCGCGGGTGTGAAGTGGACCTTGCCGTCCCGTGTGGTGCAGGACGGACTGACGGTGGCGGCATTGGCGACCCACATCGCTGCCGCCGACGAACACGCCGCGAGCAGCTGCGGCGCGTCGCGTGCCGCGGATGCAAGCACTTGGGCGTCGGCGCCCGCGAAGCCGAGCGCGCGCAGTGCGCCGACGTCGGGCCGCTCGTGCGGCGGCAGGACCGCCTGGGCGTAACCCAGGTCGGCGAGCGCCCTC
>VBCZ01000435.1:443-2791 GCA_005889025.1 Betaproteobacteria bacterium | reverse complement strand
CGAGCGGGGCGGCGCGCACATCAAGGTGTTCGGGGGCGGGGGCGGCGTGATCATCCCGTCGGAGATCGACGAGCTCCACAAGTACGGCGTCACGCGGATTTTCTCGCCCGAGGATGGCCAGCGGCTGGGTCTGCAGGGAATGATCAACGAGATCGTCGCGGCATGCGATGTCGATCTCACCAAGGACCTGCCGAAGGACCTGAAAGCGTTGCAGGCGGGCGATCCTCATTTGGCAAATAAGGCTTTGGCGCGTCTCGTCACGGGGCTCGAGGTCGAGGCGGTGCCCGCGAAGCTGCGGGACGAGTTGTTGCGCGCGGCGGAAGCGTCGAAAGCGCCGGTGCTGGGCATCACCGGCACCGGCGGCGCGGGCAAGAGCTCGCTGACCGACGAGTTGATCCGCCGCTTCCGACTCGACCAGGACGAAAAGCTTCGGGTCGCCATCATTTCCATCGATCCGTCGCGGCGAAAGTCCGGGGGCGCGCTGCTCGGCGACCGCATTCGGATGAACGCGATCCAGCATCCGAACATCTACATGCGCTCGATGGCCACGCGCGAGGCGGGGACCGAGGTTTCCAAGGCGCTGCCCGATGCCATTGCAGCATGCAAGGTGGCGGGGTTCGAGCTGATCATCGTCGAGACATCGGGTATCGGCCAGGGCGATGCCGCGATCGTGCCGCTGGCGGATACCACGCTCTATGTGATGACGCCCGAGTTCGGCGCGGCAAGCCAGCTCGAAAAGATCGACATGCTCGACTTCGCTGATTTTGTCGCCATCAACAAGTTCGATCGCAAGGGCGCCGCCGACGCGCTGCGCGACGTTCGCAAGCAATACCAGCGCAACCGCGAGCTCTTCAAGCAGTCTCCCGACGAAATGCCCGTCTACGGCACGATCGCCGCGCGCTTCAACGACGACGGCGTGACCGCGCTGTATCAGGCGCTGGTGGCGCGGCTGGTGCAGGAAAGCTTGAAACTTGGTACCGGGAAGCTGCCGGTGACGACGGTCAAGCATTCGACCGCGCAGAATTTCATCGTGCCGTCGGCGCGAGTGCGCTACCTCGCCGAGATCGCCGAAAGCGTGCGCGGCTACCACGCATGGGCGAAGGAGCAGGCAAGAATCGCGCGGGAGCGGCAGCAGCTGATGGCGACGAAGGCGATGCTGCTATCGAAATCGTCCGAAACGTCTTCTCCCGCGAGCGAGTCTCCCGCCAATGAGAAAGGCGGCGCCGCTGCGGAGGCGGACGAATCGTTCGCACGCACCGACGCCCTCATCGCCGAGCGCGAATCGAAGCTCGACCCGCGCGCCAGAAAGCTTCTCGATATGTGGCCCAGAACCAGGGCCGCGTACAGCGGTGACGAGTACGTCGTGAAGATCCGAGGCAAGGAAATCCGCAGCGCGCTCACCACCGTGTCCCTGTCCGGAACGCACGTCCCGAAGGTTGCGTTGCCGAAGTTCGAGGACGAGGGCGAAATTCTGCGTTGGCAGTTGACCGAGAACGTTCCCGGAAGCTTCCCCTTCACCGCGGGTGTATTCGCATTCAAGCGCGAGAACGAAGACCCCACGCGCATGTTCGCCGGCGAAGGCGACGCTTTCCGAACCAACAAGCGCTTTCACATGCTCGCCGACGGCATGCCGGCCAAGCGCCTGTCGACCGCGTTCGACTCGGTGACGCTGTATGGCAACGATCCCGATCCGCGGCCGGACATCTACGGCAAGGTCGGCAACTCGGGTGTCTCGATCGCCACGCTCGACGACATGAAGGTGCTCTATTCTGGCTTCGACCTTTGCGCGTCCAACAACTCGGTGTCGATGACCATCAATGGTCCGGCACCCACCATCCTTGCGATGTTCATGAACACCGCGATCGATCAGCAGCTCGATAAATTCCAGAAGGACAATGGCCGTGACCCCACCGACGACGAGGCGCAGAAGATCAAGGCATGGGCGCTGTCCACCGTGCGCGGCACCGTTCAGGCGGACATCCTCAAGGAGGACCAGGGACAGAACACGTGCATTTTCTCCACCGAGTTCAGTCTCAAGGTGATGGGCGACATCCAGGAATATTTCGTCCGGCATCACGTAAAAAACTTCTACTCGGTGTCGATCTCGGGCTATCACATCGCCGAGGCCGGCGCCAACCCGATCTCGCAGCTCGCATTTACGCTGTCCAACGGCTTCACCTTTGTCGAGGCGTATCTCGCGCGCGGCATGCGCATCGACGACTTCGCGCCCAATCTGTCGTTCTTCTTCAGCTACGGCATGGATCCGGAATACGCGGTGATCGGACGTGTCGCGCGGCGCATCTGGGCGGTGGCGATGCGCGAGCGCTACGGCGCCAACGAGCGCTCGC
>VBCZ01000435.1:0-397 GCA_005889025.1 Betaproteobacteria bacterium | reverse complement strand
TGATCTCGACCTACGACAACACCAACAGCCTGCACACCAACGCCTACGACGAGGCGATCACCACGCCGACCGAGGAGTCCGTTCGCCGTGCAATGGCAATCCAGCTCATCATCAACCGCGAATGGGGCCTGGGCAAGAACGAAAACCCGAACCAGGGCAGCTTCATCGTCGAGGAGCTCACCGACCTGGTCGAGGAAGCGGTGCTCAAGGAATTCGAGGCGATTTCCGAGCGCGGCGGCGTGCTGGGCGCGATGGAGACCGGTTACCAGCGCGGAAAGATCCAGGAGGAGTCGCTCTACTACGAGCACCAGAAGCACGACGGAACGTATCCGATCATCGGCGTGAACACGTTCCGTAACCCGCAAGGCGATCAGACGCCGAAGAAGCTCGAGCTGGC
>VBCZ01000085.1:9796-14678 GCA_005889025.1 Betaproteobacteria bacterium | reverse complement strand
ACGTGGCGCACAGATACGCCTGCGCGACGTCGCGGCCATTCGCATCAGCGACGGGCCGCCAATGCTCAAGAGCGAGAACGCGCGTCTCTCGGGGTGGGTCTACGTCGATCTGCATGGGCGCGACTTGAGCTCGGCGGTGCGAGACATGCAGCGCGCCGTCGCGCAAGAGGTCAAGCTGCCGCCCGGCTACTCGATCTCGTGGTCGGGGCAGTTCGAGTTCCTCGAGCGGGCAACCCAAAAGTTGAAGATTGTGGTTCCAGCGACGCTGGTGATTATCTTCGTCTTGCTCTATCTCATTTTCCGCCGTTTCGCCGACGCGTTGCTGATCATGGCGACGCTCCCCTTCGCCCTGGTCGGCGGATTCTGGCTGCTGTACCTGCTGGCCTACAACATGTCGATCGCCTCCGCCGTGGGCTTCATCGCATTGGGGGGTGTCGCGTCGGAGATCGGCGTCGTGATGCTGGTCTACATCAATCAGGCGATAAGCGCCCGGACGACGGAGGGAAAGCTCAGTAACCAGAGCGAGCTTATCGAAGGGATCGTCGAAGGCGCGGCGCTCCGGGTCCGCCCGATTGCCATGACCGTTGCCGTGATCATCGCGGGGCTGCTGCCGATCATGTGGGGCAGCGGTACCGGCTCGGAGGTCATGCGTCGAATTGCGGCGCCGATGGTCGGCGGCATGATCACCGCGCCGCTCCTCTCGATGTTCGTCATTCCGGCAGCTTACTTGCTCATTCGCGGTCCAAGAGCACGGGGAAAAAGCGCTGCCGCACATTCGATCGAGCCGACGAGCGCCTAGGAAACAATTCTGATACGCGTAGCATGGCGTCCATAGATCGTCACGGCGCACGCGCGGTCCAGATGAAAACAGCTCCCTCTCTAGGACAACTCATGAAGATATTCGCCACAGCAGTGCTTTCAATATTCTTGCTTATCTTTGTCGTCCTCGTTTCCGCGGCTGACAAACCCTACGCGGGTCAGCAGGCCCGGGGCGTCAAGGCGCTGTCCGACCAGGAGACTGCCGACTACCTGGAAGGCCACGGCATGGGTCTGTCAAAGGTCGCAGAGCTCAACCACTATCCCGGACCGAGGCATGTATTGGACCAAGCCGATGACCTTGAGCTCTCCGCAGAACAGCTCGCCAAGGCCGAGGCGATCTGGGAAGGCATGGATTCGAAGGCGAGAGCGCTGGGTACAATGATCGTGACTAAGGAGAATGTGCTGGAGAGGATGTATTCAACGGGAGCTGCGACGCCGGCGGATACGCGCACGCTGGTTGATGAAATCGCTCGACTGCAGGCCGACTTGCGATACACCCATCTTGCGGCACATCTTTCGATGCGATCCGTCCTGTCGACGAACCAGGTGGCGAAGTATGACGAATTGCGCGGATATTCGGATTCCCCGGCCCCGGCCGCCGAGCACCGTCCGACGCAACGTTTGCATCTTTGATTGCCCCTTGGCATTACCATGACCGAGACTCATCAGCATAGCGATCACCAGCACATGCGCTCGAGCGCTATGGATCCCGGCAAGGAATCTGCTGAGTTTGTCGATCCGGTGTGTCACATGCGCGTCGGTGCCGATGCATCCGAATCCATGATGTATCAAGGCACGCTGCATCGGTTCTGCGGGCGAAAGTGCGCCGAAGCGTTTCGCCAGGACCCGGACAGATACGTTCAGGCTACGAGTTCTCTGGCAAACGCGCCGGCCTCTCAATCAACGCCGGGAACCATCTACACCTGCCCGATGCATCCCCAAGTCCGTCAGGTCGGGCCCGGCAACTGTCCGATCTGCGGCATGGCGCTGGAGCCGCTCGACGCGACTGCCGGCGAAGACGGCGGCGAGCTGCGCGATATGACGCGCCGATTCTGGACCAGCGTCGCGCTCACCGCGCCGCTTTTGGTGATCACGATGAGCGAGCTCGTGCCTGGCCTTGATCTATACCACCAGATCGGTGCGACTGCGTTCAATTGGTTGCTTTTTCGTGCGCGCATGGGCGTCGTTTAAAACCTGGCGCCTCAACATGTTCAGCCTGATCGGCCTGGGCGTTGCCGCGGCATTCGTGTTCAGCATCGTCGCTCTGCTGTTCCCCGAGGTTCTGCCGGATGCTTTCAAGGTGGACGGCATGACGCCGCTCTATTTCGAGCCGGCGGCCGTGATCGTGACGCTGGTCCTCATGGGGCAGGTTCTCGAGCTGCGCGCGAGATCGCGCACCAACAGCGCGATCAAGGCACTGCTCGAGCTCGCGCCATCGACGGCGACGCGCGTGCGCGCCGGCGGCAACGACGAGGAAGTCGGACTGGACCGGATTCACGTCGGCGATCGCCTGCGCGTCAAGCCGGGCGCTAAGGTTCCGGTGGACGGGGAAGTCCCCGACGGCCATTCCAACGTCGACGAGTCCATGATCAGCGGCGAGCCTGTGCCGGCGGCCAAGCAGCCCGGCAGCCGCGTGGTCGCGGGCACGGTCAATCAGACCGGATCGTTCATCATGCGAGCCGACAAGATCGGTTCCGATACGCTCCTCGCGCGCATCGTCCAGATGGTCAACGACGCCGCGCGTTCGCGGGCACCGATCCAGCGTGATCGCTATTGCCGCCATCGCGTTCGCGGTCTGGGCGCTGGTCGGTCCTGCGCCGCCGCTGGCCAACGCGCTGGTCGCCGCCGTTTCGGTGCTGATCATCGCGTGTCCGTGCGCGCTCGGACTCGCGACGCCGATTTCCATCATGGTCGGCGTCGGGCGGGGTGCGCGTGAGGGCATTCTCATCAAGGACGCCGAAGGGCTGGAACGGATGGAAAAGGTCGACATGTTGGTCGTCGACAAGACCGGGACGCTGACCGAGGGCCGACCGCGGCTGCAGGGCGTGATCGCTGCCGGCGGTTTCACCGCAGCCGATGTGCTCAAGTTTGCTGCGAGCCTGGAGAAGATGAGCGAGCATCCGCTGGCCGCCGCGATTGTCGAGTACGCGGCCGAGCGCAAGGCGTCGGTTGAAGCCGTTTCCAATTTCGAATCGTTTCCGGGGAAAGGTGTCCGCGGCGAGATCGCAGCACGGCATGTCGTGCTGGGCAACGCACGCGAGCAGGGTCAGACCGTGATGCTGATCGGCGTCGACGGCCGAGCCGCGGGAATCGTCGGTGTCGCCGATCCGATCAAGCCTTCGACGGCCGAGGCGATCGCGCAGTTACGCGCGGCGGGTATCCGCATCGTTGTTCTCACGGGGGATAACGCCGCTACGGCCACCGCGGTGGCCCGGCAATTGGGCTTGGACGAAGTCGAAGCGGAAATACTTCCGGAGGACAAATACAGGAAGGTGCAGGCGCTGCAGCAACAAGGCCATGTCGTCGCGATGGCCGGCGACGGCGTCAACGACGCGCCCGCGCTCGCGCAGGCCGATGTCGGCATCGCCATGGGGACCGGAACGGACGTGGCGATGCACAGTGCACGCATCGTGCTCGTCAAGGGCGACCTGCGCGGCATAGTCAAGGCGCGCGTCCTGAGCCGGCGCACGATGCGCAACATCCGCCAGAACCTGTTCTTCGCGTTTGTTTACAACTTTATCGGCGTTCCGATCGCCGCAGGCGTGCTCTACCCCTGGTTCGGCCTGCTGCTGAGCCCGATGATCGCCAGCGCGGCGATGAGCCTGAGCTCGGTGTCGGTGATCGCCAACGCGCTGCGCCTTCGCCGCGCGGAACTGTGACGACCGAGAGAAAACATCCGCCTCACCTACCGGCGCATGGCGACCGGGCCGACCTGTAGGGCCGAATTCATTCGGCCGCAGACGTAGCTCTTGCCAACCGCGTGCGAATGAATTCGCACCTACGAGATCGTGGCTTGAATTCGCACCTACGAGATCGTGGCTTCTGCCGCATCATCGTCTTCGGTCAACAGAGGCGTTTCCAGCATCTTGATCGCGGTCTTCGCGACCTGGATGGTGTCGAAATAGGCGTAGCCTGCCACCGCAGCGGCGCCGACGAGCGGGATCCAGCGGCTCGCACCGGTACCGGCCACGCGCTGGGTGACCGACATGCCGACGGTGGTCAGAGCGCTGCGAAAGGCGCCTCCCGACAGCTGACGAACGACCACGCGCTCGCCCGCGCGCACGACCACATCGCGCGCAAGTTGCGTCGCTGCGTGACGAAACAGGCAATACATCATGTGCGTTCGGGTGAGCTGGAGTTCTCTTGCGTAGAGCCCGGCGATGTCGGCGACCATTTGCGATTGGATGCGCCAGATCGCAACGAGGTCCGGCAACACGGTGAGTATGCCCAGCAGACCGGGCGGCAATGCCAGCGCGCCCGACAGCGCCGCCGCACGCGCAGCGGCCCTTCGCGCCAGCTTTTGTGCCGCTCTCCGAGGATCAGCGACCGCATGCTCGCGACTCGGCGGCACCGCGCCGACGATATCTTCGATCGCATCGACCACGGAGCCGACGATCGGTTGCAAAGACCAGGATAATGCCGTCATGGAATGCGCGGTCCCGCCGCGGGTGTTGGTTGTTGCAATCAGTATACGGGTTACAATCGCGCGGGGAAGGGGGAGCGATGTCGCACATAAAAACATACGCCATCCTGCCGCCGGCTTACATAGAGTACGATCCCCTCGCTCCCGATGTTGCGGCACGCGTGGGCGCTCTTATCGAAGCTGCGGCGCCGTGGGCGCGAGTCGAGCACATCGGAAGTACCGCCATCCCGGGATGCGCCGGGAAAGGCATCGTCGATCTCGTCGCTTTGTATCCGCGAGGCAAGCTCGAAGCGACACGCGCGGCGATCGACGACCTCGAATTCCAACCTCAGCGCACTGGCCACGAATTTCCCGACGAGCGTCCGATGCGTGTGGGTGCGATCGACTTCGCCGAGAGTGTCTACCGCTTGCACGTGCATA
>VBCZ01000085.1:0-9765 GCA_005889025.1 Betaproteobacteria bacterium | reverse complement strand
TCAGGCGCGAAAGCGCGCGATCCTCGAATCCGGAGCGAGTACCTCCGCCGACTATACGCACGCCAAGGGAGAATTCATCAACGCAGTGATCGGCAGCAGCGTCCGTTAGTGCGCATCGGCGGATCGCGGGAGCCGGAACCGAGACGGCGCGAGCTGATCGCGGCTGACCCCGGCGTGCATCGAAAAGCGAGCGCGGTCTGCGCACATGGCATGACTGCTTGCGGTGAGAGGTCAACTCCAGTAGAACCTTCGCATCGCGCGAAGCAGGTCGCAAGGTTGCTATGCAGGTTTTTGGATTCGCCGGTTGGTCCGGTAGCGGCAAAACGACGCTCATCGAACGTCTAGTGCCGCTGTTCGTCGCGCAGGGAATTACGGTGTCGCTGATCAAGCACGCGCATCACGAGTTCGACATCGATCAGCCCGGGAAGGATTCGTATCGACATCGCCAGGCGGGTTGCAAGGAAGTCCTGGTGACTTCCGACGTGCGTTGGGCGTTGATGCATGAGCTGCGGGGCGGAAGGGAACTCGCGCTCTCCGATGCATTGCGAAGGCTTTCTCCCTGCGATCTCGCGCTGGTCGAGGGTTTCAAGACGGCGGCGATCCCGAAGCTCGAGGTCTATCGAGCCAGCGTGGGCAAGCCGCTGCTGCACAGCGGCGACGGCAATATCGTGGCCGTCGCCAGCGACGCCCCGGTGGATACAACGCTGCCCGTGTTTGAAATCAAAGATATTTCCGCTATCGCGGCTTTTATTCTGAAGGCGCGTTCATCCGCGGTGCCCTAGCCAGCCCGGCAGCCTGCTGGCCGGAACTCTCCCAGGGCAGAATCCTCCAACATGCGCAGTACAAGAAGTCCATCCCGACCGGCGAGCCATTCATGCAACACTGCCGCCCTGCGCGCCGCCCAGTCCGACGGGGAGAATTGACTTACGCTGATCCTGGGTTTAAGGTCAAAATTGTGGAAAACTCTGTGGCCGGCCTGTGAATAAGGGCGCCATCGAGCGATTAAAAATCATGAATAAACAAACACTTTTAGCCCTTTCCTGCGCCGCGCTGGCGTGGGGCGCCAGCGCTTCGGCAATCGCCCAGGACGGTTTCTACGGCGGGCTGGCGTTGCGCGAGGACGGCGCTGACGCCAATGGGTTGAAAGTCAGCGCTTTGCCCTTTGCGTGGAACCGCTTCACGTCGCCCTTGGCCGAAGATTCTACCCAGCGGGCGCTGGTCTTTGGTGGATATCGTTGGCGCAGCGACGTTTCGGTCGAGGCGGCCCTCAACACCACCGACAAGTACGCTTTGCATCCGCCTCGCGCGCTCGTGGCCAGCGGCTTGAGCACGGGGGGTTCGCTCGCCGATTCCGGCCTGCGCTCCTGGAATGCGGACGTCTATACGAGCTGGGAATTCGTTCGCAGCCTGTCTTTGTACGGACGCCTCGGTTACGCGCAAAGCGACGCGCGGCCGTTGTTTGCAGGCGCTTCGCTGGTACCCGGCGACCCGCGCCGCTCGCGCGACGGCGTCAACTATGGCGTCGGCCTGCGCTACGACATGACGCAGGCGTTGGGTCTTCGCGTCGAATATGCCCGCTTCGGCAGGTTCGCCGGCGAATCCACGACCAGCGTGGGACTCCTGCCCGAATCGGATCAGGTGACCATCGGGGTGCAGTTCAAGTTCTGATCGGTACCCGTGGTCGAAGCGCGCCGGTCGGTGTCCCCTGACCGGCGTTTTGTTTTGAGTAGCGCTAGAATCCTGCTCACCATGGTCGAACTCGTCTACCTCGCTCGTCTGCGCGACGTGTTCGGCAGCGCCCGTGAGACTATCGAGCTGCCGGAAGACATCTCCAGCGTATCCGGGCTGCTGGAGTGGCTTCGAACGCGTGGAGGAGCCTGGGCTTGCGAGCTGGCGCCAGGGCGCGCGGTGCGCGTCGCGGTCAACCACGATGTCGCACGGGGCGACACCCCGCTCAAGGCAGGCGACGAAGTTGCTTTATTTCCTCCGGTGACAGGCGGGTAGAGCCGTGCCCGTTCGCGTACAAACCGAGGACTTCGACATTTCGCGCGAGATCGCGACGCTGCGCGAGGGCAACGCCGCAGTCGGCGCGGTCGCGTCATTCGTGGGGATCGTTCGCGACTTGAACGACGCCGCCAGGGTGAGTACGTTGACGCTGGAGCACTATCCTGGGATGACCGAGAAAGCGCTCTCGGCGATCGCCGACGATGCCAAACGACGCTGGGATCTGTACGACGTCCTGATCGTCCACCGCGTCGGCGAGCTCAAGCCCACGGATCAGATCGTGCTCGTTGCCGTGAGCAGCGCACACCGCGGAGAGGCCTTCGCGGCATGCCACTTCGTCATGGACTATCTCAAGACCCGCGCGCCCTTCTGGAAAAAAGAGCGGACTCCGCAGGGCGATCGATGGGTCGAGGCTCGCGCCAGCGACGACGATGCCATGGCGCGCTGGCAGGAGCGGCCGGAGAGGACGCATCACACGCCGTAAGCCGGCAGCACCTTCGCGTGGCATTGACCTGGCGCCTAATGCCAGCCCCTGTTGCGCAGGCGATCTTCGGCGCGTATCCAAAGGCCCCGCGCTTAAGTCATGCCCGAAGCTAGCTTGATCGCCATCGATTGGGGAACGACGTCGGCGCGGGCCTACGCGCTCGACCATGGCGGTGCGATCGTCGCCGAAAGAAGCGCGCCGTTGGGCGTGCAGCGCATCACCGATGGACGCTTCGCGGACGCGCTCACCTCGCTTTGTACCGGCATCGGCTCGGAAAGTCTCCCGATGATCGCTTGCGGGATGATCGGCAGCCGGCAGGGCTGGGTGGAAGCGCCGTATCGCCACTGTCCTGCCGATTTCTCGGCCATCGCAATGTCGCTCACCCGGGTGCAGGGGACCCGTTTGGCTATCGTCCCGGGACTGATGTGCCGCGACGTCGACGGCGTCCCGGACGTCATGCGCGGCGAAGAGACGCAGGTTCTGGGTATTCTCTCCGAACAGCGCGCCGAGCGGTCTGTCATCGTCCTGCCGGGAACCCACAGCAAGTGGGCGATCGCCGGCGCGAGCGGCATCGAGCGCTTTTCGACCTTCATGACCGGTGAGCTGTATGCGATTCTGCGCCAGCAAAGCATCCTCGGGCGGCTGGCCGCCGAGGGCAGCGACGACGCCGCGCTCGACCAGGGGGTTCGACGCAGCTTGCGCCGCAGCGCAGCCCTGTCGCACGATCTGTTTTCGGCACGCACGCTCGTCCTCGCAGGCGAGCTTGCGGCGCAAGGCGTCTCCGACTACCTTTCGGGATTGCTGCTGGGCGCGGAGATCGCCTCGGCGCTCCGATGGCTGGAGCGCTCGGGCGTAAAGGACAAGCTCGAGCCGATTGTTGTCGGGGAAGCTTCGCTGGTTGCGCGTTATCGCCGCGCGCTTGCCCTGGCGGAGATCGATGCAATGCCGGGCCCTGTAAAAGCGGCGGCGATCGGCATGTGGCGAATCGCAAAGCAGGCAGGCATGGTGCGTGAATGAATCAATTATCGCTTCGTTCGTACTTGAGTCCGTTGCCGCTCATTGCGGTGTTGCGCGGCATTACGCCGAAGGAGCTGCCGACAATCGCCACCGCGCTCACGGATAATGGATTCAGGATTATCGAGGTACCGCTCAATTCACCCGATGCCTTTGTCAGCATCCAACTCCTCGCCGGGACGCTCGGTGATGGATGCCTCACCGGCGCGGGAACGGTGCTCAAGGTTTCCGAGGTTGCACGCGTCGCAGAAGCCGGCGGTCGTCTTGTCGTCATGCCGCACGCCGATGTAGAGATCGTGCGCGAGGCAAAGCGGCAGGGTCTGGTCTGCGTGCCGGGCGTTGCGACGCCCACCGAAGCCTTTGCCGCGCTTGATGCCGGCGCCGATGGATTGAAGATGTTCCCCGCGGACCAACTCCCGCCGCCGGCGCTCAGGGCCTGGCGCGCGGTGCTGCCACGTGACACCCTGGTGTTTGCGGTCGGCGGCATCCGGCCCGACAACATGGGCGCGTATTGGGCTGCCGGGGCCGACGGCTTCGGTACGGGGTCGAATCTGTATGCGCCGGGAGCGGGCGCAGATGCGGTGCGCGCCGTCGCCGCGGAATACGCCGCCGGCTTTGGCGCGTTGAAGCCTCGCTGATGCCCGAACGCGCGCGCTTCGATGTCGTCGCGCTGGGCGAAGCGCTTATCGAGTTCAATCACACGCGCGGGGCGCCCAACCAGTACCTGCAGGGCTTCGGCGGGGACACCTCGAACTGCGTCATCGCCGCGTCGCGGCTCGGCGCATCGGCAGCCTACATCACACGCGTCGGCGACGACGCGTTCGGCCGCATGCTCTTCGAGCTTTGGCGGCGCGAAAGCGTCGACACCAGCGGAGTGGCCATCGACAGCGATGCGGACACCGGCATATATTTCGTCACCCACGGCGAGCGCGGACACGAGTTCAGCTACTTGCGCGCCGGCTCGGCCGCAAGCCGCATGCGGGCATCGGCGCTGCCGTTCGAGATCCTCAAGTCCACAAAGGTGCTGCATGTCTCGGGGATCAGCCAGGCGATCAGCTCCAGCGCGTGTGACAGCGTGTTTGCGGCGATCGACGCGGCACGCGATTCGGGGGCGAAAATCTCCTTCGACTCGAACCTGCGGCTGAAGCTCTGGCCCTTGTCCAGGGCGCGCGCAGTGATCACTGCCACGATCCGCGTTTGCGACTGGTTTCTGCCGAGCCTGGACGAAGCGGCGCAGCTCTCGGGACATACCGAGCCACAGGCGATTCTCGACTGGTCGCACACGAACGGCGCTTCGCTGGTCGCGTTGAAAATGGGCGGCGACGGCGTCTGGGTGTCGACCAGCCATGCCCGGGAACGAATTCCCGGTCACCGCGTCGACGCCGTCGATGCGACGGGCGCGGGCGATTGTTTCGATGGCGCGCTCCTGGCGCGTCTTTCGGCCGGCGACTCGCCGGTCGAGGCCGCGCGCTACGCCAATGCCGCGGCGGCGCTGGCGACGGCGGTCCGCGACTTCCTGAAAAAAGCGCAGCAATGATCGCCGCGACGTTTCGCCGCGACCTCCTCGCGGGCAAGTTTGCGCTGGTCTCCGGCGGCACCAGCGGCATCGGGGCGGCGATCGCGTCTGCGTTGACGGACTTGGGCGCGCGCGTCACGGTCACCGGCGCGACCGAAGCCGAGGCGCAGGCCGCGGGGCGCCGCCAAGACTTTCGTGCCGATCGGGCGCTTGCGGTCGACGTCCGCGATGAGACTGCCGTCGGCGCGTGCATCGCCCGTTTTGCGCGCCTCGACATCGTCGTCAATTGCGCGGGCATCATCCGCCGGGCACCGGAACACCATTCCAAGACCTTCGCCGAGGTCATCGACGTCAATCTGAACGGTACGATGCGCGTATGCAGCGCCGCGCGGCCGCTGCTGTCGGCGAACGCGGGATGCATCGTGAATACCGCGTCGATGTATTCGTTCTTGGGCGGAGCGCATGCTCCCGCCTACACTGCCAGCAAGGGTGGCGTCGCACAATTGACCAAGGCACTCGCCGCGGCTTATGCTGCCGACGGAATTCGCGTCAACGCAGTAGCGCCGGGCTGGATAGAGACTCCGCTTACCACAATGGTGCGCGACGATGCCCAAAAAAGCGGCGAGATTCTTGCGCGCACGCCGTTGGGCCGTTGGGGGGGAGTCGATGATGTTGCGGGTTCGGTCGTGTTCCTTTGCTCGCCGGCGTCCGCATTCGTTACCGGCGTCATCCTGCCCGTCGACGGCGGGTACTTGATCAGCTGAGACCAAAGACCATGCCCCTCGGCACCGCGATCCGCTATCTCAAGAAAGGCGAATGGGAAAAAGCGCACGCGATCGTGCAGCAGGACGAATCCAAGCTCGGTTGCTGGGCGCACGGTATCGTGCACATCGTCGAAGGCGACGTGGGGAACGCGCGGTACTGGTATCGCCGCGCGGGACGGCCCTTCCCCAAGGATAGGGACGTCGACAACGAAGTCGCTGCACTGAGCGCGGCGCTCAAGCTCCAGGATACGCATTGAGCGCAACGCCCGTCGTGGTTGCCGCGGGCGTGGTTCCGGAAATTGCGGTCAGCGCGCTACCCGACGACGAGCGGGTCTGGGTCCCGCAGGCCAAGGACGTCTGGTTTCGGCCATTGCTGCTCAACACGGTGACCGGAGGCTGGTGCAACCTCTTGCGTGTACGGAAGTCGGGCGTGCTGCACCGGCACCGTCACCCCATGATCGTGGTCGGCTACGTGATCAAAGGCAGGTGGCGCTATCTGGAGCACGACTGGGTAGCCGAAGAGGGCAGTCTTGTCTACGAGCCGCCGGGAGAGATCCATACCCTGGTCGTTCCCGAAGACTGCGCGGAAATGATCACCTTTTTCAACATCGCGGGCGCGATGATCTACCTCGACGACACGGGACGGCAGACCGGTTACGAGGATGTGTTCACCAAGATCGACATGTGCCGCGCGTACTATGCGGGCGCCGGACTCGGCGCGGACTACGTCGACCAGTTCATCCGCTGACTCTGCCGCGCAGTTGATTGCCCTGGCGCGGACCCGACCATGATCGATGTCGCGATTCCGGGCTTCCGGCGTCTCGAGCTCACGGATCTCGTGTGCGATTTCAACGGAACACTCGCATCGGACGGCGTGCTGCTGAGCGGCATTCGCGACCGCGTCTCGAGACTCGCCAAGCGGCTGCAAATTCATGTCATCAGCGGCGACACCTTCGGCACGGCGCGCTCGCAACTGACGGAGCTGGCTTGCGAGATCGTCATCTTGCCCGCGTTGGAGCAGGCGCAGGCCAAACAGCACTTTGTCGACGGTCTCGGCAGGAACGGTGTCGTCGCGGTCGGCAACGGGCGCAACGACGCGCTGATGCTGGCGGCGGCTGCGCTCGGCATCGGCGTCTGCGGAGACGAAGGCATCGCCGCGGAGGCGCTGCAATCCTGTGCCATCGTCGTGCGCAACATTCACGATGCGCTCGACCTGCTGCTTTCGGAAAAGCGGCTTATTGCTACCTTGCGCGGATAGCCGCGCAAGGATAGACAGTAAATTGCGAGTCGCGGCACGAGGGCGCGACGGTGCAAACATCGCGATGATGGTTGGGGAGGACGAACCTGTGGTGAATCAAAAATTGCGGCCTTGCGGCGACCGGCAGCGGTCACTATACTGCTGTTTCGGGAGATGGCATTCCTCCTGCAGCTCACAACCGCCGCAAGGCTGATGATGCCTACACGTAGCACCCGTTTCGCGGTGGCGCGGTAGGCGATTCTCTCTGTAAGTTCCTACGTCGCCCTGTTGTCCGACTGATTTGCGCGCCATCGTGCGCGAAGGGGATGGTGTATGCCTTGGGGCGGTATTCTTGCGGTCGGTGGCGGCGCTGCGGTCGGTGCGTGGTCGCGCTGGGGACTCGGCAATCTTCTCAATCCGCTGTTTCCCACGGTGCCGCTGGGCACGCTCAGCGCCAATCTATTGGGTGGCTTGCTGATGGGCTTCGCCATGGAGCTCATCACACGCCACGCCGTGTTTACACCGGAAATGCGTTTGCTCGTTACCACAGGATTTCTCGGTGGGCTGACCACGTTTTCGACATTTTCGGCCGAGATCGTCACGCTCCTCATGCGCAAGGAATACCTGTGGGGAGCAATCGCCATGGCGAGCCATGTTGTCGGCTCGCTGGCGATGACCATCCTTGGCATTCTGCTCGTGCGTGCGGCGTACAGCTGGGCGGCGGCATGATCGCCCGATATAACAAGGAGTCGGCATGAATGGCACGATCCTGCGCTTCTATGTCCACGAAAACCGCACGCACAGGCACATCGCGTTGTTCGAGTGGCTGCTCGAGCAGGCCAAGAAGCTGGGGATCCATGGTGGATCTGCTTTTCGCGCGATTGCGGGGTTTGGCCGGCACGGCATTCTGCACGAGGAACATTTTTTCGAGCTTGCCGCCGACATGACGGTCGAAGTCGAGTTTGTGGTGACGGAGGACGAAGCCGAGGCGATGCTGGCGCTGTTGAAAAAGGAGCACATCAGCATCTTCTACGCGCGCGTTCCGGCGGAGTTCGGCGCCATCGAAGGCGATCGCTGATCGGGCTCCTGACATGACCGATATCTACGCGTTGGCCGCGCTCTGGTTGGGACTCGCGCTGGCGGCGACGCTGTTGTCGATATGGCTGCGCATCGCCACGGCGATGTCCGAGATCATCGTCGGTACGGTTGCACAACTGGCTATCGGCGCTGTCGTCGGCGGCGCGGCGCTGGGCGCCGACCAATCATGGATCAAGTTCCTCGCCAGCACGGGCGCGATCCTGCTGACTTTTCTTGCCGGAGCCGAGCTCGACCCGGTGGTGCTCCGAAGGCAATGGAAGGAAACGGCGACTGTCGGCCTGGTAGCGTTCTTCGCGCCCTTTTTCGGCTGCGCAGCCGCTGCTTATTACGTGCTGCACTGGAGTGTCGACGCAAGCTGGCTTGCCGGCATCGCCTTGTCGACGACTTCGGTGGCAGTCGTTTATGCAGTCATGCTGGAATTCGGTCTTAACAAGACCGTCTATGGCAAGACCGTATTGGCTGCATGCTTTATCAACGATCTTGCGACAGTGCTTGCGCTCGGCCTGATGTTCTCTCCGTTTACATACCGCACCCTCATTTTCGTGGGTGCCAGCATCGCGGCATTTATCGTCCTGCCCTGGGTGACGCCGCGCTTTTTTCGTCGCTACGGCGGGCGTCCGTCCGAGCTCGAGGCGAAATTTCTCTTGCTCTGCCTGTTCGGGCTGGGTGGGCTTGCCGCATGGGCCGACAGCGAGGCGGTGCTTCCGGCCTACGTCATGGGCATGGTGCTTGCCGGTACGGTCGGCAAGGATCATGCGCTCGTGAGGCGGCTGCGCACGGTCACGTTCGGACTGTTGACGCCGTTCTACTTCATTCGTGCGGGATCGTTCGTTTCGGTATCCGCGCTGGTTGCCGCGCCGATGGCCTTCCTGCTTTTGCTTGCCGCAAAGATGGCCACCAAGTTCGTCGGCGTGTATCCGATCACGCGCATATTCAAATCGCCTCGGCGAGAAGGCCTGTACACGACGCTGCTGATGTCGACGGGACTGACCTTCGGCAGCATTTCCGCGTTGTTCGGGCTCACGCACGGCATCGTGAGCGATGCGCAATACTCGTTTTTGATCGCTGCGGTGATCGGCAGCGCGGTGGTGCCGACCTTGATTGCCAACGCCTTCTTCCTGCCGCATCATCTGCTTGGACGCCCCGACGCCGGTCAAGCCGACATCGCGCCGGGTGCGCCGCTTCCCGCGCCGAAGGCGCTGGGGGCAGGCGAGGTGAAGCGATGAAGCACATTCTTGTCGCCTTCGATGGGTCGGAGCCCGCCGAGCGTGCGTTCGAGTTCGCGATGTCGCTGGCGGACAAGTTCGGCAGCAGCATTCACGTGCTGGCGGTCGCCCGCCCGCCGGAGCCTCCCGACGAAGTCGAGACCGAGGCGGCGATCGAGAGCGCGCGTGAGCACTATCAGCACCAGTTTGCGGCGCTGCAAGGCCGGGCGGCGAAATCCGGCGTCAAAGCCACTTTTGCCATCGTCGTGGGCCACCCGGCTGAACAGATCGTGCATTACGCCGAGACGCATGCGGTGGACCACATCGTCATGGGTCATCGAGGAAAAACCTTTTTTCGCCGATGGCTGCTCGGTTCGGTGTCGAAGCAGGTAATTCACTACGCGCACTGCACGACGACCATCGTACGATAAACTTTTCGTTTA
>VBCZ01000084.1 GCA_005889025.1 Betaproteobacteria bacterium | reverse complement strand
GCTGCGTCTGCGCTGCGCCGCGGGCTGTATCGCGTCGGCGTTCTTCGGGTGCAGGCGCTAGGCATACCGGTCATTGTTGTCGGTAACATCAATGTTGGCGGCAGCGGTAAGACCCCCCTGACGCTGTACATTGCGCGCGAGCTTGGCTCGCGCGGATGGCGGCCGGGACTGGTAAGCCGCGGCTACGGCGGCATCGGCGGGATCCCTCGCCGCGTTCGTGCTGATTCAAGCCCCGACGAAGTCGGCGACGAGCCTGTTCTTCTCGCGCGATCGGGGCTGCCGGTGTGGGTCGGGCGCGACCGCGTCGCAGCCGGGCGCGCGCTTATCGCCGAGCACCCGGATTGCAACGTCGTGATCGCCGATGACGGGCTGCAGCATTACGCGCTCAAGCGCGATGTGGAAATCGCGGCCGTCGACGGCAAGCGAGGCTTCGGCAACGGCATGTCGCTGCCGGCGGGCCCTCTGCGAGAGCCGATATCACGGCTCGATGAGGTCGATGCGGTCGTTCGTCTGGGCGACAAGCCGGGACGGCTGTCAGACCGCGAATTCGAAATGGTGTTGGTCGGGAATCGCTTCGTGCGCGTAAACAATTCCGCAATCGCCGTCGGCGCCGATAACTTCGCCGGAGAGGACGTTCATGCGGTGGCAGGCATCGGCGATCCGGAACGTTTTTTCGCGTATTTGCGCACTCTCGGGATCGCGGCGACAGGGCACGCCTTTCCCGATCATCACCGGTATACGCCCCGGGATATCGCGCTGCCCGACGCAACAGCGATTCTGATGACCGAAAAGGATGCGGTAAAATGTGCTGCATTTGCCGATGACCGTTGCTGGGCGCTTCCTGTCGCGGGAAACGTCGACTTATCGCTGATTACGCTCGTCGAGGAGAAGCTGCGTGGATTCAAAGCTACTTGAGCTTTTGGTATGCCCCGTGACCAAGGGCCCGCTGACGTACGACAAGGAGCGGCAGGAGCTCATTTCCAAGAGCGCGCGCCTGGCCTATCCGGTGCGCGACGGCATCCCGATCATGCTCGAAGAGGAAGCGCGCAAGCTCTCACCATCCGAATACGAGTGAGCGCGTGACGTGGGGTTCATCGTACTCATCCCCGCGCGCTACGCGTCGACACGGTTTCCGGGCAAGCCGCTATCCGACATCGCGGGCAAGCCCATGGTGGTGAGGGTCGCCGAACGCGCAAAGGCGAGCGGGGCGGCGCGCGTCGTGGTCGCCACCGACGACGAGCAGATCCGCGCGGCGGTGGCCGAGCACGACATCGACGTCTTGATGACGCGAGGCGATCACTCGACCGGCACGGACCGCCTTGCCGAAGCCGCCGCCCAGCTCGCGCTCGATGACAGCTCGATCGTCGTCAACGTGCAGGGCGACGAGCCGTTGCTCGAGCCCGCGCTCATGCGGGAGGTCGCCGACAGGCTCGCAGCGCACACCGATGCGTCGATTGCCACGGCGTGCCATCCGATCGACGATCCCGCGGAAGCCTTCAACCCGAACGTCGTCAAGGTCGTTCTCGACCGCGACGGCTACGCGCTCTATTTCAGCCGCGCGACGATTCCATGGGCGCGCGATGCCTTCGCAGCCGATCATCTCCACGTTCCGCCGGGGCTGCCTTTGTACCGGCATTACGGGCTCTATGCCTATCGCGCAGGCTTCCTGCGTCGCTACCCGGAGCTGCCTCCGGCGGAGGTCGAGAAATTCGAGGCGCTCGAGCAACTGCGCGCCCTCTGGCACGGATACCGCATCATCGTCGGTATCACCCGCAGCGCGCCGACTCCCGGAGTCGATACGCCGCAAGATCTCGAGCGGGTGAGAGCGCTTTACGCGCAGGCGAAGGTTTGACCGGCGTCGCGTTTCCGGCCAGAATCATGCGCCGATGTCCCCTCGACGAGCGGCCGCGCTGAGCGGGGAGCACCCAAGGACCTGAGCCGACCCCAAGCGAGCGTGTTCCTTTCCGTGCACGACGTTTGCACTTCTGGTTTGCTTCACTCCTTCGATCATGCGACTCATTTTGCTTGGACCTCCCGGCGCGGGCAAAGGCACCCAGGCTAAATTCATCACGACAGCGTATGGCATTCCGCAGATCTCGACCGGTGACATGCTGCGCGCCGCAGTCAAAGCGGGCAGCCCGCTCGGGCTCGCGGCGAGACAGGTCATGGACTCGGGCGCGCTGGTATCGGACGACATCATCATCGAGCTGGTCAAGGAGCGATTGAGGCAGCTCGATTGCGCGAGCGGTTATCTTTTCGATGGCTTTCCTCGCACGATCCCGCAGGCTCAAGCGATGCGTGACGCCGATGTCGCCCTCGATTATGTGCTCGAGATCCACGTCCCGGACGAGGTGATCATCGAGCGCGTGAGCGGCCGCAGCACCCACCCGGCATCGGGCCGCACCTATCACACCTTGTTCAACCCGCCCAAGAAGCCCAATCGCGACGACGTGACAGGTGAGCCCCTGGTCCAGCGTGAGGACGACAAGGAAGAAACGGTGCGCAAGCGGCTCGCGGTCTATCACGCACAAACCGAGCCGCTGATCGCCTATTATTCGCAATGGGCTGCAACCGGCGATCCGCGCGCACCGAAATACAGGAAGGTCTCCGGCGTCGGCAGCGTCGAGGCAGTACGCGACGCGTGCCTCGCGGCGTTGCGTTGCTGACACGATCTCGAGACGCGCGAGCCCCAGGCGCATTGACTTTCCACTGACATGGCCAAACGCAACGCGTTCTATGCGCAATCCGGGGGAGTGACCGCGGTCATCAATGTCTCGGCATGCGCAATCATCAAGACGGCGCGCGATCACGGGGATCGCATCGGCAAGGTCTATGCCGGCCGCAACGGCATCATCGGCGCGCTGACGGAAGATCTCATCGACACCGGCAAGGAATCGCCGCGCGCGATCGACGCATTGATGCATACGCCGGCGGGCGCCTTTGGCTCGTGCCGATACAAGCTCAAGGACGCCGCCGAGAATCCGGCGCAATACCAGCGGCTCATCGACGTCTTCCGGGCGCATGACATCGGCTATTTTTTCTATAACGGCGGCAACGACTCCGCCGACACTTGTCTCAAGGTATCGCAGATTTCGGCGCGGATGGGATACCCGGTAACTTCGGTGCTGGTGCCGAAGACCGTCGATAACGATCTGCCCGTCACGGACTGTTGCCCGGGCTTCGGGTCGGTGGCCAAATACGTGGCGACGTCGATGCGCGAGGCGGCCTTCGACGTTGCGTCGATGGCGAAAACGTCGACGCGCATTTTCGTGCTGGAGGTCATGGGTCGCCACGCAGGATGGATCACCGCCGCGGTCGGCCTGGCCGACGACGCGGATACGCCGATCCCCCTCGTCCTGCTTTTTCCAGAAATTCCTTTCGACGAAGCCCGATTCCTGGCCAACGTCGACGCCAAGGTCAAGGCCTTCGGATATTGCTGCATCGGAGTTTCGGAGGGCTTGCAGAATGCCGAAGGAAAGTTGATGGCCGAGGCCGGCTCCAAAGACGCGTTTGGCCACGCGCAGCTCGGTGGGATCGGTCCGCTCATCGCGACACTTGTCAAGGATCGTCTCGGCCACAAATATCACTGGGCAGTCGCCGACTACCTTCAGCGGGCTGCGCGGCATCTCGCGTCCGCGACCGACATCGAACAGGCTTACGCGGTCGGCAAGGCGGCTGTGAAGTTTGCGCTTGCCGGACGCAACGCTGTCATGCCGGCGATCGTACGCACGTCGGATAATCCATATCGCTGGAAAATCGATAGCGCGCCGCTGGAAAAAATTGCGAACATCGAAAAGATGCTGCCGCGCAATTTCATTTCGGCCGATGGATACGGCATCACCCTCAAGGCGCGCGCATATCTTTCGCCGCTGGTGCGGGGCGAGGACTATCCGCCGTTCAAGAGAGGCCTGCCGAAGTATGCGCGCCTGAAAAACGTCGCCGTGCCGAAGAAGGTCGGTATCGAATTCAAGATCTAACTGTTTGTGATGTTGCCATCGACCTTGCGGGGTCACGTCATTGCGATCATGGCGGAAGCAGATTCGTCGCTCGGCTCCTCGGAATGACAGCCTGCTTATCCGCGCTGTCGCCGGCGGCCCGCGGCGCGGCGTCATCGAGGCGAAAACATGTCCAAAAGCGTCGACTATTTCTTCACTCCGGTGTCGCCTTTTACTTACATGGGACACGATCGCTTTGTCGCGATCGCGGCAAGGCATGGCGCGTCAATCAACGTCAAGCCGGTCGATCTGGGCAAGGTATTCGCCGTTTCAGGCGGTCTGCCGCTCAAGCAGCGCGCCGCGCAGCGACAGGCCTACCGCCTCTTCGAGCTGAAGCGATGGAGCCGGCTTTTCGGCCTTCCGCTCAATCTGCAGCCGAAATTCTTTCCCGTTCCCGCCGACCTTGCCTCCAAATGGATTCTCGCGGCGCTCGAGCAAGGCTCTGACGCCGGCCTGAAGCTCGCCGGCGCGTTCATGCGCGCGGTGTGGGCCGAGGATCGCAACGTATCCGATGCCGATACGCTCGCCTCGATCGCCCGCGAACAGGGGTTCGATGCCGCGGCGTTGGGAGATCGCGCTGCCGCCTAAGCGATCGGGTCGCGCTACGAGGCATTGACGCAGGAAGCGATCGACGCCCAAGTTTTCGGTGCGCCGACGTTCATCTATCGCGACGAGCCGTTCTGGGGTCAGGATCGGCTCGACTTTCTGGACCGGTCGCTGGCAAAATAGCGTGTTTTCCGGCTTCGTCCTTCCACGACGGGGCCGGCGGGAAGCGCCGGGCGGACTCCAATGCAGCCCACGCCCCCTGTATCACAACGATTTTCGCATCACCACTAATGGGGGCTCTCGATGTCAACGGCACTTGTGTTCGCGCTTGTCTGCGCGATCGTCGCGCTTGCGTACGGCGGCTGGTCGATCAGCTGGATTCTGGCCAAGCCTGCGGGCAACGAGCGAATGCGCGAAATTGCTGCCGCGATTCAGGCCGGGGCGCAGGCGTATCTCAACCGGCAGTACACGACCATAGCGATCGTCGGCGTCGTCCTGTTCGCGGTCATCTTGTGGGCGCTCGGTGCGAGCACCGCCGGTGGATTTGCGATCGGCGCATTGCTGTCCGGCCTTGCCGGGTACATCGGCATGAACGTCTCGGTGCGATCGAACGTGCGTACAGCCGAGGCGGCGCGCACCGGACTCAATGAAGCGCTGGCGTGGCGGGCTTCTACTGGTTTCTGCTGCAGTCCGCCTTCCATGCGCCGAATGCCCTGCGCGAGGGGCTGCACGCGACGATCGAGCCGCTCGTGGGTCTTGCCTTCGGCGGTTCCCTGATCTCGATTTTCGCGCGCTTAGGCGGTGGCATTTTCACCAAGGGTGCCGACGTCGGTGCGGACCTAGTCGGGAAGGTCGAGGCCGGCATACCCGAGGACGATCCGCGCAATCCCGCAGTGATCGCCGACAACGTCGGCGACAATGTGGGCGATTGCGCGGGCATGGCCGCGGACTTGTTCGAAACCTACGCTGTCACCATCGTGGCGACGATGCTGCTCGGCGCGTTGCTGCTTCCCGCCGACGCGGCGGACGCCGTCACGTACCCTCTGGCGCTGGGCGGCTTCTCCATTCTCGCCTCGATCGTCGGCTGCTTTTTCGTCAAGGCGCGGCCGGGCGGCAAGATCATGAATGCGCTGTATCGGGGCCTGATAGTCGCGGGCGGCTTGTCGGCTATCGGCTTCTGGTTCATTACCGACAAGCTGATGGCAGGCGTATCGGCAAACAATCCCGAGCTCACCACGCTGCATCTCTGGGGTGCGGGCATCGTCGGTCTCGCGCTGACCGCAGCGATGGTCTTTATCACGGAGTATTACACCGCGACCGAGTTCAAGCCGGTGCGCCACGTGGCCGAAGCATCGACGACCGGCCACGCCACCAACATCATCGCCGGCCTCGGCGTTTCGATGAAGGCGACGGCGTGGCCGGTGGTGTCGGTGTGCATCGCCATCCTGGCCTCGTACTGGCTGGCAGGGCTGTACGGCATCGCGGTCGCGGCGACGTCGATGCTGTCGATGACAGGGATCATCGTCGCGCTCGATGCCTACGGGCCCATCACCGACAACGCGGGCGGCATTGCCGAGATGGCCGACCTGCCGGACTCGGTGCGCGCGATCACCGATCCCCTGGACGCGGTTGGCAACACGACCAAGGCGGTCACCAAGGGTTACGCGATCGGCTCGGCGGGGCTTGCCGCCCTCGTGCTCTTCGCCGACTACACGCATGCGTTATCGCGGGCGAACATCGACGTGAGCTTCGACTTGTCGAACCATATGGTGATCGTCGGCCTGTTTCTGGGCGGGCTCATTCCCTACCTGTTCGGCGCGATGGCGATGGAGGCGGTCGGACGCGCCGCGGGCGCCGTGGTGATCGAGGTCCGGCGCCAGTTCAAGGAGATCAAGGGCATCATGGAAGGAACCGCGAAGCCCGAGTACGGCGTCGCGGTGGACATGCTCACCAAGGCCGCCATACGCGAGATGATCGTGCCCTCGCTGCTGCCGGTGCTGGTTCCGGTGATCGTCGGGCTGGTGCTGGGCCCGGTCGCGCTGGGCGGCTTGCTGATGGGAACGATCATCACCGGACTGTTCGTCGCGATATCGATGACGACCGGCGGCGGCGCGTGGGACAACGCCAAGAAATACATCGAGGACGGGCACTACGGCGGCAAAGGCTCCGACGCGCACAAGGCAGCCGTGACGGGCGACACGGTGGGCGACCCGTACAAGGATACGGCGGGGCCCGCGGTCAATCCGCTGATCAAGATCATCAACATCGTGGCGCTGATGATCGTTCCACTGCTAGCGATTCACGGCGTGAGCCGTTTTGCGGCGGGGTCGCCCGCGGCACAACCTGCAGTCGCGCCCGCTTCTAGCGAGGCACCATCACCGGTAAAAAAATAAAGGGAAGCGAAGCGGCGAGGCATAGCGTCGCAAGCAGGGCCGTATGCAAGGCGTCCCGCAGCGAGGCGCGAGACAGTACATGAGAGGTACGGCGAGCGCCGAGCGAGGACACAACGACGCAGACGGCCCGCGCAGCAGCTATGCGCGCTTGCGCGCAACCATTACGCCGTCACCCACCGTCAGAAGGCAGGCATCCACACGGCGGTCGTCGCGGATCTTGGCGTTGAGCGCGCGCAGCGCGTCGGTGTCCTCGTCGTGCACGTTCGGATCCGCAACTTCTCCACCCCACAGCATGTTGTCGAGCGTGATAACGCCTCCGGCACGCATGAGCTTGAGGCACGTTTCGTAGTAGGCATCGTAGTTGCTTTTGTCGGCGTCGATAAACGCAAAATCGAAGCTTCCGGCTCCGGCGGTGCGCAGCAGCTCGCCGAGCGTTTCGATCGCCGGAGCCAGACGAAGGTCGATGCGGTGCGCGATCCCCGCTTCCTGCCAGTAGCGACGCGCAATGCCGGTCCACTCCTCGCTCACGTCGCAGCAGATGAGCTTGCCGTCGTCGGGCAGCGCCGATGCCACCGACAATGCGCTGTAACCGGTAAAGGTGCCGATCTCGAGCGCGCGCCGCGCGCCGATCATGCGTACGATCAGCGCGAGCAGCGCGCCCTGGTCGGCGCTGATTTGCATGCCACCCTGTTTGAGGCGCGATGTTTCCTCCCGCAGCCGCTTCTGCAACGGAGTCTCCACCGTCACCTGCGAGGTGACATAGCGTTCTACGGCCTCGGGCAGGAGCGAGCGTCGCATCCCGATAGCATGCAGTTGAATCCCGGACCTGGCAATGGTTCGTCGCCTGCCGCATCTCCCTCCTCTTCAATGGGCACCGACATTGGAGATTCGAACGAGCCCGCACCGCCGGTAGAATGCGGGTTGCATCACGCAAGGCACCAACCATGAGCGTTCATGTTCAGCGCCTGACCGAAGCCGTACGGCCCCGGTTGCTGGAGCACTTCCTGCGGCTGTCTGCCGAAGATATCCGGCTGCGCTTCGGGACCACATTCGGGCCGTCGGCCATCGCGCAATATGTCGAGCGCATCGACTTCGATAACGACGCCGTCCTGGGCGTGTATGACGACGAGCTCACGCTCGCGGGTGTCGTGCATGTCGGGTTCAGCGGCGATTCGGCGGAGCTCGGGCTGTCGATTCTCCCCGGGCACCGCGGCCGCGGCGTTGGCAGCGCACTGTTCGCGCGCGCCGCCGAGCACGCGCGCAATCGCTTCGTGACGCGTTTGTACATGCATTGCCTGTCTGAAAACGCGGCGATGATGCATATCGCAAAAAAGTCCGGCATGAAGATCTGCATCGACACGGGCGAGGCCGACGCATTTCTGAAGCTTCCTCCGGCCGACCCCGCGTCGCTCACCGGCGAGATGTTCGACCAGCGCCTTGCGCTGTTCGATTACGCACTCAAAACGCAGACGGCGGCGCTGCGCAAAATCACCGACTCGCTCGGCGATCCCGAAGACTAGAACGCTGCAGCAAAGCGCCGTTTGACGATGCTCTGCGTGCAGCCTTCGGCAATGCAAGCCGGCGATGGCCGACCTTCATAATCCATCGTTGCCTCGGATCGTCGTCGGAGGCGGGGCCGGAGGCTTGCCGCTCGCTACCGCGCTTGGGGACAAACTACGACTGTGTAAACGCGCGTCGAACTCTTGCGCCACCCTGCGATCAACGCATCAAGGTTGAAATTCTTTCACGCCGAATTGCCAGAACAGGAACGAGAAGCGGTCGGCCGCGACCTCGTATGTCGATTTCTTGGTCGAGCCCATGCCGTGCCCGGCATCATAGTCGATGCGAAGCAACACCGGCTTGCCGCTGCTCGTCGCCGCCTGAAGGCGTGCAGCCATCTTGCCTGCCTCCCATGCATCCACTCGAGGATCGTTGATCCCTGTCGTGAGCAGCATCGCGGGATACGCCACGCCGTCCTTGACATGGTGATACGAGCTCATCTCGTAGAGCGCCTTGAATCCTTCTTCGGTCTTCACGCTGCCGAACTCCGGAATGTTGGGAATGCCGTTGGCGGTCGTTTCCATGCGCAGCAGATCCGACGCGGGAACATCATCGATTGCGGCGCCGAACAGATCGGGCCGCTCGGTAATTGCCCTGCCGACGAGGATGCCGCCCGCACTGCCGCCCCGGATCGCGAGCCTGGACGGTGAAGTGTACTTGTGCGCAACGAGCCATTCGGCGCAGGCGATCGCGTCGCGCCACGTATTCGGCTTGGTCGCCTTGTATCCCGCCTTGTACCAATCCTCGCCGTACTCGCCGCCGCCGCGAACGTGCGCCACGACAAAAAGGCCACCTCGCTCGTACCAGGGAAGAAAGGTCGGCGAGTAGGAAGCGGTCTGCGAGATGCCGTAGGAGCCATAACCCCAGAGTATCGTCGGGTTGCTGCCGTCGAGCTTGATGCCTTTCTTGTGCACGATAGACATCGGGATCAACGTTCCGTCGGCCGCGGTCGCCTTGACTTCCTCCGACACGAGGTTCGCAGGGTTGTCGAATTTGCCTTGCGGCTGCAGGCGCGTGTCCACCGTCTTCCTCGTTCTCGGATCGTAGGCGTAGAAACCGCCAAAACGGGTCCAGCCGCTCAAGCCGAAAACGACGCCCGGCACGCGCGGGTCGGCCGCCAGCGAGCCGACGTCGCCGTCGAACGGCGGCTTGATGACGGCGGGCTTGGCCCCCGCCGCGTACTCGAGCCGCAGCATGTCGCCGGTGCCGCCGAGCATCCGACGCGCATACAGCGCATCTTTCGCGGCGGCAATGCCCGTGATGACGCCTTCGCCTTCCGGCACGACCACTTCGGCCGCGGCGAGATCGGGGCGCGTCAGCGAAACGCGCACGATCTTGAATCGCGATGCATTCTTGTGCGTGAGCAGATAAAGCCAATCGCCGCTGACCGCCGCATCGGTGACGTCGTCGGCGTTGTCCGCGATCTTGACCCAGGATGTTTTGCTGCCGTTCAGCGCGTCAAGAGGCGCTGCATAGAGCTTGAACTCGTTTTGAGTACCGTTGATCACGGCGCCGATGACGTAGCTCGAACCCGCCGGATGGCCGACAAATACCAGCTCAGCGGGACCGATCGTAACGGCGGGCGACAGGCCGGCGCCGAGCACGGGCTCATCCTTGTCCGGATCGCTGCCGAGCACGTGGACGTACGCCTTCTGGTTCTGGTATTTGTCGGTGACCGGGGCGTCGCCCGCGAGTTTTTGCAGGCGGCTGTAGAGCAGACGCCCGTCGGGAAGAAACGAAGGCGTCGCGTAGTTGGCGCGATCGATCGCGTCGCCGGTCTCCTTGCCCGTCGCCAAGTCGAGGACGTGGAGCACGCTCTGTTCCGAGCCTCCGACGGAGATTCCATAGGCTACGTATTTGTTGTCCGGCGACGGCTGGAAATAGTCGATTGCGTTGTGCTTCCCCTCCGGGGCGGGAAAAATCTCCGGATCGACCAGCAGCCGCTCTTTGCCGCCGAAACCCTCGCGGACGTAGAGCTTGGGTATGTTCTCGTCGGCGTTACGCTTCAGATAATAGGCACGGCCCGCGACCATCTGCAGCGACGTGACGCGAGCCGAAGCTGCATCGCCGTACTTGGTGACCTCGGCCAGCAGCACCTTGCGCTGGGGAATGGCGTCGAGCATGGCGCGCGTGTAGTCGGCCTGCGCTTTCATCCATGCGACGACATCGGGATCCTTCAGGTTCTCCAGATAGCGGTACGGATCGTCAACAGATTTGCCGAAGTAGGTGTCGCTGACCGGCTTTACCGGCGCTGCCGACGGCTTGATCTGCGCCATGGTTGTCGATGCCGTGAAGGACAGCAGCGCAACGGCCAGGCCAGTTTGGGAAAGAAAAGAAAAGCGGCGCATGGGCGGATCCTTGGCGGCGAGTGAGGGCGCGATTATGCCAGTCCGCTCCTTCCGGGGCCATGATTCGGCGATATACTGCCGCCTCGATCGACGAAGCGCCTCCCCTTGCGATGAACCCCGAGCTCGTTTCGGCGACGATCCTCCTTGTTTTGGTCCTCGACCCCGTCGGCAACGTGCCGCTGGTGGTGGGTGCGCTCCAGACTGCGCCCCCGAAGAGACGCGTGCGTATCGTTCTGCGTGAATGCCTGATCGCGTATGTCGTGCTCCTGGGATTCCTGTTCGGCGGGCACGCGTTTCTCATGCTCATGCATTTGTCGGAGACATCGCTTTCCATCGCTGGCGGAGTGATTCTTTTTCTGATTGCGCTCCGAATGGTGTTCGCGCACCCCGAGGGTATCTTCGGCGATTCATCGGGCGCCGAGCCGTTCATCGTACCGCTTGCGATACCGGCCATCGCGGGACCTTCGGCGCTGGCAACCGTGATGCTCATGGCATCCCGCGAACCCCAGCACATCGAAACCTGGGCGGCGGCGCTCACCGCGGCGATGGCGGTCACCACGCTCACGCTGGTCGCGGCGGGACGTCTGCAGCGTCTGCTGGGGGAGCGCGCGATCCGCGCCTTCGAGCGGCTGATGGGCCTGGTGCTGACCGCGGTCGCCATTGAAATGCTTCTGAGCGGAATCAAGAGTGTCGCGGAGCAGTTTCGCGGCTGATCGAGAGCGTTGGCAATCCGTGGGGAAGCTTGAATGCCGAGCGAGACGACCGACGGCGTAGGCGTGCGAGTTTGGGATTGGCCCGTGCGAGTCGTGCATTGGGCCATGGCAGTCCTGCTCGTCGTGCTCGTGACCACCGCGACCATCGGCGGCAACGCGATGGAATGGCACATTCGCGCCGGGGAGACGATGCTTGCGCTGGTCCTGTTTCGCATCGTCTGGGGCTTCACCGGCTCGCGCTACGCGCGATTCGCCAGTTTCGTGCGCGGTCCCGGCGCAGTGAGCCGCTATGCGCGCTCGCTGTCACGGCCGGCGCACGAGCTCCACGTCGGCCACAATCCGCTCGGCGGGTGGATGGTCATCGCTTTGCTCGCGGCATTGCTCATCCAGGCGGGAACAGGACTTTTTTCAAACGACGACGTCCTCGCCGAGGGTCCGCTGGTCCGCTTCATCAGCAAGGATCTGTCCGATACGATCAGCGGCTTCCATGTCAAGAATGCCTGGGTAGTCGTGGCGCTTGCATCGATACACACCGCCGCGGTCGTGTATTACCTGGTTGCGCTCAAGGAAAATCTGATCGCACCGATGCTCCACGGATCGAAGACACTGCCCGCAACGAAGGCGGAAGGCGACGAAACGCCGATGCGGCATGCCAAGGCGGTCGCTCTTTTTGCAACATGCGCGATCGCTGTGTGGTTCGTGGTAACGCGGCATTGAGTCCGTACCGACAGGTAGCCTTAGACCGAACGCACTCGGGAGGGAGCAACTTGGATCCCGGGCCTCGCTCGGAGCGCAGCGAAGGGATGACGCATTTCAAAATTGTGTCGTCATTCCCGCGGCTTTTAGTCCCCGCGAAAGCGGGGAGGAATCCATTGATTCGATATTTGATTCCGCGTCGGCGCTCCCTAGACTCGTGCGAGCCGGGACGAACGCAAATTGGATCCCGGGTCTCGCGATATCGCGCTCGCCCGGGATGACGCATCGTGTGGTCCCGGCGCAGGCCAGGACCTAAGTTCTTCGCCTCTGCTCCACCGCAAAATTCAAATTGGATCCCGGGTCTCGCGCAGCCTGCCCTGAGCAACGTCGAAGGGCGCTCGCCCGGGATGACTTGACCGCGCTCTTGCGCGGTCAAGTCACTTTGCGCGGAAATCGTCGTGACAGTTCGTGCACGCCTTGCCGACATCGCCGAGCGCCGTCTTGATCTGGTTCATGTCGCCGGTCTTCGCGGCGGCGACGAGTTTCGGCGTCTCCACTTGCAGTTTCTCCTGGTTTTGCTTGAACTTTGCGGGTTCCTTCCAGATCTCCGGCTTGGCCTTGGTCGGCGCGCCTTGATCGGACCCGGGAATGAAGCCCTCCCAGGCCATGTGAGCGAGCTCGTCGAGATAGATGGCGCGCTTGAGGAACTCGTCCTTGTCGTATGGCCGCTCGCCTTTCACCATCGCACTCATGATTCCGGTGTTCCAGCCCTGCGCCTGCAGAATGCCCTGACGACGTCCTGCGCATTGACGATCGCGATCACACCGGCGAGGGCAACACCGGCGAATCCGAGAAGCGCTCCACGCATAGACAGCCCCTAACCAGTATTTGAATCGCGCAGGTTTGACGAACTGCCCTCTCGAACGACCGCCATTGAACCCGATCGGGTGCGAAATGGCAAGTTGGCTCTGCGCTACAGCGCCCAGCTCGATTTATTCCGCAGGAAGTCAAATGGGTCGCAGCCATCCGTCTTCGCGCCGCACCGCCCCGGCGCGCTCGAGCTCGCCGACGAGCCGATCCGCGAGAACAGCCGGCGGGACACGAAAGAAGCGGGCATTGAAATCGCGATAGATGCCGACCCGGTCGAGATAAGACGGCAACTCGTCCTGCCGCATGCGCTGCTTGTCGAGCAGCGCGAAAACGAGCACCACCTTCAAGGCGTGCCGTGCGACGCGAAGCGTGTCGGCTTCGAAGGCCGCCGTGCGCGCGAACGCGCGCTCGAGAGCGGCCGCGACATCTAAAAACGGGTCGCCATGGCCTGGAATCACGATGCGGATCGGCAGGCGCGCGAGCATTTCCAGCGTTGCCCGGGCGGCGGGCATGGCCTGCGGATCGATTTCCTGCGGCATGACAAACCCGTAACCGTTTTCCCACAACGCGTCGCCGGAAATGAGTATCCCGTGCTCGGGATTGAAAAACACCAGCGCGCCCATGTCATGGCCCGGTGCGGCCAGCGCGCGCCATTCGAGGTCACCCCAGACGCGTGTGTCTCCCGGCGAGATGATCTCGTCGCAGGAAAAGCGATCTGCGCGCTGATCGCAGTAGTCGAGCAACAACGTTTGCTCGTCCCACACGGCGACGAGAGGCGCTTCTCCGACAGGCAGCGAAATGTGACAGCGGTAGCGCGTCTGGATGGCGCCGTTGCCGCCCATATGATCGCTGTGGCAATGCGTGTTAACGAGCCGGGAAAGCGGCGCATCGCCGATGCCCTGCGGCGTTGCCAGGAGTGCGAGCGTCAGCGGCGCATGGCGTACATACCCCGAGTCGATCAACACGTGGCCGTCGCGGCTCTTGAGCAGAATATTGTTCGACGACAGCCAGTCGCGAACGAAGACGTGGAGTTGCGGAGGCAGACTTGCGCTGGCTCCGGTCATGCGAGCTTGCCTAAGAATTCCTCGATCAGCGCAACACGCTCGTCGATATTCGGTGCGGCGCGCTCGATGCGTACGCGGTCCGGGCCGGCAAATCGGTATCGGCCGTCCTTTTGCACCAGCGCGATCAGCTTGCCGGGATCGAAAGATGGATTGTGCGCGAAGTGTATCTGCGCGCGCTCGGGACTCGCGTCCACTTTCACCACGCCCAATGGCTTCGCGGTGAGCCGCAGCCGGTGGCACGCAAGAAGCGCCTGTGCCTGTTGTGGCGGAAGCCCGAATCGATCGATGAGCTCCTCGTGCATGGCAGTGAGCTCGTCCATCGTTTCGCAGTTCGCCAGGCGCTTGTAGAGCACGAGGCGCTCGTGCACGTCGTTGCAGTATGTTTCCGGCAGCAGCGCCGGAACGTGCAAGTTGATCTCGGTCGTGACACCCAGCGGGTCGGTGAGATTGGCCTCGCGGCCCGCGCGCAGCGCCCGCACGGCGGTCTTGAGCATCTCGGTGTAGAGCTGAAATCCGATCTGTTGCATCTCCCCGGACTGCTCTTCGCCAAGAACCTCGCCCGCGCCGCGGATCTCGAGATCGTGCATCGCGAGATAAAAGCCCGAGCCCAGGTCCTCCATGAGCTGAATCGCCTCGAGCCGCTTTTTCGCTTGAACGGAAAGCGCTCCTTCCGGCGGCGTCAGGAGGTAGGCATACGCCTGATGATGCGACCTGCCGACGCGGCCGCGCAGCTGATGCAGCTGGGCGAGGCCGAACTTGTCGGCGCGATGGATGATGATCGTATTGGCGGTGGGAACGTCGATGCCGGTCTCGATGATCGTGGAGCAAAGCAGCAGATTGATGCGCTGCTGGTAGAAGTCTCGCATCACGCGTTCCAGCTCGCGCTCGTGCATCTGTCCGTGCGCGATCGCGATGCGCGCTTCGGGAAGGAGCGCGGCGAGCTTTTCGCCCATGCTCCCGATCGTGTCGA
>VBCZ01000434.1:2284-2677 GCA_005889025.1 Betaproteobacteria bacterium | reverse complement strand
AGGAGAAGGACGCGAAGGCGGCGGTCATCAAGGGTGGTGCGAAGACCATCTCGGCCTCCGAGATCGACCGGAAGAGCTTTGTCGAGGCCGAGAAACCGGTCTGGGACAAGTTCGCAACCACCCCGGCAATGAAATCGCTCGTTCAGGAGATCGTGAATACGAAGTGATCTCCATTTCGTAACTCGTTTTGCTTAATCCGCGGCGCTTTCCAATGCCGCGGAACCGATCGGGAGGAAGCTATGGAACTTGGAAGCAGCCCCGAGGAGCTCGAAGTCCAAGCTGGAGTTCGCGTCGAACGACCACTCACCGGCTGGTTGACGACATTGAATTCGGTACTGTTCCGATTGGCGATGTACCTGGCGTGCGCCTGTCTGGCGGGCCTGCTGACCGTCG
>VBCZ01000434.1:0-2121 GCA_005889025.1 Betaproteobacteria bacterium | reverse complement strand
GAACGAGCCCAGTTCTGGTGCGAGTTTGTCGTTTATGTTCTCACCATCGTGTTTGCCCTCGCGCTGTTCGCCGGGGGCGCCGAGATGGCCACCTCCACGCGCGGCAGCACCATCCCCACCCTGGGAATTTCAGAAGCTATCCGCTACGCGCCAATCCTTGCTGCCGGCGTCCTCATCACGCTGTTCTCGGTCGAACACGTGATCGCTTTGCTTAGCGGGAAGGAGGTGGTCCCATCATGGAATTGACCGTTCTCTGTGTGAGCTTCGTTGTTTTCCTGCTGTTGGGCGTCCCGGTCGCGTTCGCGATCGGGCTGAGTTGCCTGGCGACATTCGCTGTTGAAGGATTGCCGTTCGAAACGGCGATCCAGATGATGACCTCGGGCATGAACGTGTTTTCGTTCCTCGCCATTCCCTTCTTCATCTTCTCGGGTGAGTTGATGCTGCACGGCGGAATCGCCGACAAGATCGTGGACTTCGCCCGCAGCCTCGTCGGTCACTGGAAAGGTGGCTTGGGGCTCGCGAACGTATTGGCATCCACACTGTTCGGCGGCGTCTCGGGTTCTCCCGTAGCGGATACGTCGGCCATGGGTGGCGTCATGATTCCGATCATGAAACGAGAAGGTTACAGCGCCGCATACGCCGTCAATGTCACCACGCACGCCTCGCTCTCCGGTGCGCTGATGCCCACCTCGCACAACATGATCATCTACGCGTTTGCTGCGCAGGCTGCTACCGGAATGATCGACGGGCATGCCATCAAGGGTGTATCCATCGGCGACCTGATGTTCGCTGGGCTTATCCCCTGTTTCTGGATCATGGTGTGCATGCTGGTCGCCGCCTATTGGCAAGCCGTGAAGTATGGCTATCCGAAGAGCGTCGAAGGCAAGTCGCTGGTCGAGAAGTTTCCTGGTTGGAATGCGGTTCTGCGCACGTTTGTTGCGTCGGTCCCCGGGCTGCTGGTGGTCCTCATCATCCTGGTCTGCGTGATGGAGGGCATCGCGACTGCGACCGAAGCCGCGGCGATCGCGGTGACGTACTCGTTGATCCTTACCGTTTTCATCTACCGAACGATGACCAGGCAGAACCTGGTCAAGTCGTTGGCCAAAGCCTCTAAGACCACTGGCGTGATCCTGCTGCTCATCGGCGTGTCCAACATGCTCCGATACCAGATGGCGTACCTCGAAATCCCCGACGCCATCGAAGAAGCCCTTTTGACCGCAACCAAGAACCCGTGGCTGATGTTGCTGTACATCAACATCATCCAGATCATTTTGGGTATCTTTCTGGACATGGCGGCGCACATCCTGATCACGACACCGCTTTTCCTGCCGCTGGCGATCCAAATGGGTGTCGGCCCGGTACAGTTCGGCATGATGCTGCTTCTTAACTGCGCGCTCGGTCTGGTTCATCCACCGGTGGGTACCGTTCAGTTCGTGGGTTGCGCCATCGGTAACATTTCCATCGGAGAGGCCACCAAAACCGCGTGGCCTTACTACCTGGCTATCTTCATAGCCATAACTCTGGTGACGTACGTGCCGGGATTCTCAACGTGGTTGCCGTCTTTGATCACCGGGCATCCCGTGCTGTAGGAGTCGAGGAACATAGTCAGCTACTCGCGACCGCCTCGGACGCGTTGACGCAGGTGTGCCCGGAGTGCATTCGGGTGCGGCCGTCCGACAGTCCGCGGTTTCGCGAGGTGGAGCGCGTGCTGCGCGAGCAGGGACTGCACATCGTAGGGGAGCCCGACGCGAAGGACGACGCCATTTGGCTCCAGGCGCCCATGGAGGCCGGGCGTTTTCAACGCCGGCTCGTCAATGCGTGAATTCGAGCGCATGCGCAAGCCGAGCCACTTTGTCCGGAACAACTGCAGGTTGCCATCATCGACGCATCGAACCGGCGCCCGAGCGGTACGTGATGCAAAAAGCGAATTGATAGCTTTTACTTCAAAGCAGATTTGCTGTCTATCAAAGGAGAGTTGAAATGGAAGACGACCTCGTTATCGTTGCAGCTACCCGGACCGCCGTTGGCAAATTCGGCGGCTCGCTGGCCAAGATTCCGGCCGCCAAGCTGGGTGCGAGAGTCATCAAGTCGCTGCTTCATAAAACCGGGATCAAGCCGGAT
>VBCZ01000431.1:2134-11665 GCA_005889025.1 Betaproteobacteria bacterium | reverse complement strand
ATACGAGTGTTGAAGTCCATCGATCAGGCGAGTCGAATCCGTTCGGGAAGTTCGTCCAACGAGGAAACTATACCATCACAATCCAGGCTCTGCACCGGCCGCCCCTCGTTGTAGCCGTACGGCACGCAGAGGACCGGGCAACCTGCCGCACGCGCGGCCTGCGTATCGTTGGCAGAATCGCCGAGCAGCAGCAGCCGATCGATCGATACACCAAAGTGGCGCGCTGCATGCCGCAGTGGCGCCGGATCGGGCTTCCTGGCGGCAAGCGAGTCGCCGCCGATGACGAGACTGAAGTAAGGTGCGAGCCCGGCCTTGTCGAGATGCGGCCTGGTGAAGCGGCTCGCCTTGTTGGTCACGCAGGCAAGTCCGAACCCTGCCGTCGCGAGGCGCTCGAGGCCTTCGCGCACGCCCGGAAAAACGGTCGTCTCGCGTCCGAGCACGCGTTCGTATGCATCCTCGTACATCGGGAGCGCGCGCTGCTCGTCGGACTCCGAGGGCTCCGCGCCTCGAGCCGCAGCCAGCGCTCGGCGAACCAGGTTGGCCATGCCTTTGCCGATCATGGCGCGGATCGCGTCCTTCGGCAGCGGCGCCTCGCCCAACCGGTTGAGCATCGCGTTGATCGCGATCGAGAGATCGTGGACCGTGTCGAGCAGCGTGCCGTCCAGATCGAAGGCGATTGCACGCACGCGAAAACGCTGGCCTGTGGCAATCATGATATGCAACCGTGAATGCTGATCCGCTGTCTGTAAATCGAAACGATACAACCGCCCATCTTTAGGCTCCCGTCGCAGCGGCCCGAAGGGCCGCGATGATCTTCTTGTAGTCCCCGCCGCCGAATATCGCCGATCCGGCGACGAAGGTGTCGGCTCCCGCCTTCGCAATCGACGCGATGTTGTCGACCTTCACGCCGCCGTCGACCTCGAGCCGGATTTCGCGCCCGGTCCGCGCGGTGATCGCATCGATGCGCGAGCGCGCGAGGGCGAGCTTGTTCAATGCTTCCGGGATGAACGACTGGCCGCCGAATCCCGGATTCACCGACATGATGAGCACCAGATCGAGCTTGTCGAGGACGTGATCGAGCCAGACCAGCGGCGTCGCCGGATTGAATACCAGTCCTGCCTTGCAGCCGCCGTCGTGAATGAGCGCGATCGTGCGGTCGATGTGGTCGCTGGCCTCGGGATGAAAGCTGATGATCGCCGCGCCTGCCTTCGCGAAATCGGATGCGAGGCGATCGACCGGTCTCACCATCAGGTGCACATCGATGGGCACGCTCACATGGGGCTTCAGCGCCTCGCACACCATGGGGCCGATGGTCAGATTCGGAACGTAATGGTTGTCCATCACATCGAAGTGGATGAGATCGGCGCCGCCGGCGATGACCGCGCGAGCTTCGTCGCCGAGGCGCGAAAAATCGGCGGAGAGGATCGAAGGCGCGATCTGGCAGGTCTTCATCGCGCTATAATTGCACCGAGATTTTCTATCCGGGGCGCGTTGTGGCAGAGAGCCGGAAATACGAAATCACGGTCGTGCCAAAAGCGATCTACGTCGAGGACCAGTCCGATCCGTCGAAGAATCAATACGTCTTTGCGTACACGATCACCGTGACCAATACCGGCAACGTTCCCGCGCAGCTCGTCAGCCGCCACTGGACGATCACCGATGCCAACAACAAGGTCATCGACGTTAAGGGACTGGGGGTCGTCGGCCAGCAGCCCTTGCTCCAGCCCGGCGAAAGCTTCGAATACACCAGTGGCACCCATCTGGAGACGGCGGTGGGCACGATGCGCGGAACGTATCAAATGGTCGCTGAGGACGGTCAACATTTCGACGCGTCCATTCCCCTGTTTACGCTTTCTGTCCCGCGCATTCTGCATTAGTCCCTTTAGACCCCGTCGCCGTGGGCATCGCCCTCTTCCGGCGGGGGCGGCGCTTGTGGCGGCTCGTTGCGCCTGGCCCCCATCGTGAACCAGACGATGACCACGGCGAGAAGCAGCGCAACGAGCGCTTCGAGCAGGATCCATCCCATCGGAGTGCTCTTCCCCTATGCGGCTGCCACGGCGGTCGTCGCGCTTGCCGCCGCCTGCACCATCATCCCCGTCGCGCCTCTCCAGACTTTGCCGCCGTCGGAGTCGCGATTGCGCGCCGTTGCCTTCACCGAGCTTCCCGGTTGGAACGACGATGCGCAAGCCGCAGCGTGGATGGCATTCATCGCACAATGTCCGACGCTGCTCGCGCAACCGGCTGCAACACCCATCTGGCGAGACGCCTGCAATGCCGCGTTGCTGGCAACCCCGGACAACGACGCAGCGGCGCGCGCATTTTTCGAGATGCATTTTACCCCATACAGCGTGAGCGCTCCCGACGGACGCGATACGGGTCTCGTGACCGGCTACTACGAGCCGCTGCTGCGAGGCAGCCGCCATCGCGACGACCGCTACCGATACCCGCTGTATGCGCCCCCCGACGACCTGCTCAGGGTCGAGCTCTTCGATCTTTTCCCCGAGCTCGAAGGCAAGCGCGTGCGCGGCCGCCTCGACGGCAGGCGCGTGGTTCCGTATTGGACCCGAGCCGACATCGAAGCCGGTCGCGCCCCGCTCGCGGGAAAGGAGCTGGTTTGGGTCGACGACGCCATCGACGCCTTCTTTCTTCACATTCAGGGTTCGGGCCGGGTGACGCTCAAAGAAGGCGACATCATGCGCATCGGATACGCCGATCAGAACGGGCAACCTTTTCAATCCATCGGAAGGCTGCTGGTCGAGCGCGGCGAACTGACGCTGGCAAGCGCTTCGATGCAGACCATCAAGCAGTGGGGACGCGATCATCCGGACAAGCTTGCGTCGCTGCTTGCCGAGAATCCCAGCTACGTCTTCTTTCGCGAGGTCGTTCCGGACCCCAAAGCCGCCATCGACGGTCCTATCGGATCGCTCGGCGTGCCGTTGCTCGCGCAGCGGACGATCGCAGTCGATCCGCGCGCCATTCCCCTCGGGACTCCGGTTTATCTTGCGACGACGTATCCCTTGTCCGAGAAGCCTCTGGCCCGTCTTGTCATGGCGCAGGACACGGGCGGCGCCATCAAAGGCGCGCTTCGAGCGGATTTATTCTGGGGTTTTGGCGAATCCGCGGGAGAACAGGCCGGCCGGATGAGACAGCAGGGAAAGATGTGGCTGCTATGGCCGAAAGGCGCGCGACCGCCCATGTGACACGCTCGTGGCGTGTGGCTCGCGCCGCCGCAGCCAATCGCAGCCCGTCCTACGGCGGGCTGCTCTTGGCCTCAAGGCAAAATTCTTGGATCCCGGGTCTCGCGCTGTGCACTCGCCCGGGATGACGCGGCTGTCTCCAATCGCAGCCCGTCCTACGGCGGGCTGCTCTTGGACATCCGCGTCAGCTTCCGGCAACCGCGTGGATCGTCGGGAAAAAAAGGTCCTTCCATGATGCCGGCCGGGCCTTGATCGTCCCGACGCGGGACATGAATTCGGCGTATTTCATGGTGCCGTCGGGCACCGTGGAAAATTTCGAGTTCGGATCGTTGAGAATCTTCACGATCTCTTCCGCCGAGGACTTCTGCTTCGATACCGCAAGGTAGATATCGGCCGCTTTTTTCTTGTCCTTCGCGATCAGCGCATTGGCCTCGTTCATCGCGGCGATAAACGCCGAGCAAAGTTTGGGATTGGCCTCGTAGAACTTTCGTGTCGTGTAGGTCATGTCGAGTGTGATATTGCCGAGGACGTCGACCGAATTGAACACGCGATGAAGGCCGGGCGTCGAATCCTCGATGTACGAGAACGGCGGAGATGCCATGTGGCTGTTTATTTCGCCTCGCCCGGAAAGAAGCACGCCAAGAGCGTCGGGATGCGGAAGGCCGACGGTGATGGGGTCGAGCTTGGAGTAATTGGCGTCGCCGAACTCCTTCGCCGCGGCCATGTGCAGGATGACCGCAGGCAGCGAGGTCTTGATGCCGGGCACGGCGATGCGATCCTTGTCGGTGAAGTCTTTGAGCGACTTGACGTTGGGGTTGCGCGTCATGAGGTAAAGTGACGACGAGCTCATCCCGGACAAGCCCCGAATTTCGAGCGCCGGGTTGTCCTTCGCTTTTGCCCAAAGCGTCAGGAATCCGGCCACACCAATCGATGCGATGTCGAGGGCGCCCGAGAGCATCGCATCGTTGATCACGTTGCCACCGTCGAGCACGCGATACGTCGCCTTGATGTCGCCCAAGCCGGCGGCCTTGGCGTGCTTCTCCATCAGTTTTTCGCTCGACATCACCATCAACGGCAAATACAGCACGCCGAACCCGTGCGAGATCCGCACCTCCGAGATGTCGGCGCGGGCGACGCCTATCGAAAACGAGGCCAACGCGATCGCGGCGATCGCGGCGATCGCGCGCGGCAGCCGCTTGCTCATGTGACTCTCCGTTGGAATCTTTAAGACGCTACAGGACGCCGTGCGCCTGTTGATCGGCGTGATACGACGAGCGCACCATCGCGCCGACCGCCGCGTGCCTGAAGCCGAGCGCAAGCGCTTCGCGCTCGAACATCGCGAACGTGTCGGGGTGCACATATCGCAGCACCGGCAGGTGACCCGCCGTCGGCTGCAGGTATTGGCCGATGGTCAGCATATCGATATCGTGCGCCCGCATATCGCGCAGTACGCCGATCAGCTCGTCATCGGTTTCGCCCAAACCCACCATCAGGCCCGACTTGGTCGGGATTTCCGGAAAACGGGCCTTGAAGTCGCGGAGGAGCTTGAGCGAGTGTCCATAATCCGAGCCCGGGCGCGCCTGTTTGTACAGGCGCGGAACCGTCTCGAGGTTGTGGTTCATCACGTCGGGCGGAGCTTCGGCGAGGATATCGAGCGCGCCCTCGAGGCGCCCCCGAAAATCGGGGACCAGCACCTCGATCCGGGTCTCGGGAGAGCGCTCGCGAACCGCACCGATGCAATCGACGAAATGACGGGCACCGCCGTCGCGCAGGTCGTCGCGGTCGACGCTGGTGATCACGACGTATGAAAGCTTGAGCGCGGAGATGGTCGCGGCAAGATTCGCCGGCTCGTCGGGGTCGAGCGCCAGCGGACGGCCGTGGCCGACGTCGCAAAAGGGACAGCGCCGGGTGCAGATATCGCCCATGATCATGAACGTCGCGGTGCCTTTGCCAAAGCACTCGCCGATGTTAGGGCACGATGCCTCCTCGCACACCGTGTGCAGATTGTGCTCGCGCAGGATGCGCTTGATCTCGTAGAAACGCGGACTCGAAGGCGCGCGCACCCGGATCCAGTCCGGCTTTTTCAGCCGCTCTGCGGCGACGACCTTGATGTCGTATTTCGCGAACACCCGAGCGGTCTTCGCATCGCCCCGTTGCTTGACGCCGGGCTCGATGGGAAGCGGGCGCATTGTTTCCAAGCCTGCGGGCCCGTTCACGCCAACCCTTTCGCGGAGAAGGCGTGCAGCGCCGTGGAAAACGCGGCAACCAGGCGCGCTTCGATCTCTGCGCGCGGCGCGGCGACACCGACATCCTTGAGCTGAGTGACCGCGAGCCCCTTGTAGCCGCAGGGGTCGATGTCAGCAAAGGGTGAGAGATCCATGTCTTGGTTGAGTGCAAGGCCGTGGTAAGTGCAGCCGTTGCGCACCTTCAAGCCGAGCGCGGCTATTTTGGCTTCGGTCGAAGCCCGGCGCAGGTATACACCGGGGGCGTCGATCCGACCGTACCCTTTAATATCATACGAATCAAGCAATTGTATCACGCTTGCCTCGATGACCCGGACGAGCGTGCGCACCCCTATCCCGTAGCGCTTCAGGTTGAGCATCACATAAACCACGAGCTGACCCGGGCCGTGATAAGTGATCTGCCCTCCGCGATCGACTTTGAGCACGGGGATGCCGGTGTCCCGCAGCAAATGCTCGCGGCGCCCGGCGAGGCCGAGCGTGTAGATGGGCGGGTGCTCGGTGAGCCAGATTTCATCGGCGGTGCTGTCGGTGCGCGCAGCGGTAAAAGCCTGCATCGCGCGCCAGGTCGCGACATAGTCGCTTTGCCCCAGCGCCCTGACCATCGGCTCGCCCGGTCGGATCGAGCCCTGCCATGGATTGCATCCTCGGGACGGCGCGGCAAGAGCGGTTTCGTGCCGCATGCCTCGCGCCGTTAGAGGACCATCACTACTTGCGGGTGACCCGAAAGCTCGCGATAAAGATCGTCGAGCTGGTTCTTCGACGACGCGTTGACAACGCAGGTCAGGGACAGGTAATTGCCCTCGCGCGACGCGCGCATCTCCATCGTCCCGCTGTCGTAGTCGGGGACGTGGCGCAGCACGATGCCCAGAATGGTCTGGGCGAAACCATCCTGCGTCCGCCCCATGATCTTGATGGGAAAAGCGCAGGGGAATTCCAGCAACGATTCGGATTTCTGTGACTTTTGCGTTTCCATGGCGACAATATGGGGCCGCAGTGTGCGCTGCGCAAGCGTGGACGAAGCCTAATGCGGATACAAGCCTAGCGCGGATACATGTAGTCGCGCGTTGCGGGATGCGGCAGCTTCCCATCGGGAAGCGGTTTGCCGGCGAGCAGCTGGAAGATCGACAGCCAGCCGCGATCGAACGCATGCGCTGACCCCGCGAGATAGATACGCCAAATGCGGAACTTCTCCTCGCCGACTTCACGACGTGCTATATCGGCGTTCGCTTCGAGCCGATCGACCCAAGACCACAGCGTGCGCGCATAGTGCTCTCGCAGCGCCTCGGCGTCGATAAGCTCGAGTCCCTGCGCCGCGAGGCCTTCGATAACCCGCGCCACGTGCGCAATCTGGCCGCCCGGGAAAACGTACTCCTCGACGAAATCGCCGATGCCGCTGCCGAGGCTCTCGACGCCGACTTGATTCTGGGTGATGCCGTGATTCATCACCATGCCGCCCGGTTTGAGCAGGCGATAGATCTTGCCGAAATAGCGTGGATACTTCCGCACGCCGACGTGCTCGAACATGCCGATGCTCGCGATCTTGTCGTAGAGCCGATCCGCCGGAAGCTCGGCATAATCGACCAGCCGGACGCTGACGCGTCCGGTCAACCCGAGCTCGGCAATCTTGGCGCTGACGTAGTCGAACTGACGCTGCGACAGCGTGATGCCGGTTGCATTCACGCCGTAGTTCTGCGCAGCCCAGAATATCAATCCGCCCCAGCCACAACCGATGTCGAGGAAGTCCTCTCCGGGCTTGAGCATCAACTTGCGACAGACATGGTCGAGTTTTTGCGCTTGCGCCTGATCCAGCGTGTCCGCATCGGTCTTGAAATAGGCGCAGGAATAGACCATGCGCTCGTCCAGCCAAAGCCGATAGAACGCGTTCGAGACATCGTAATGATGCTGGATGTTCGCCTTATTGCCTCGGTGCTGGTGCCACCAGCCGAGAGCCCGGCTGCGTGCGGCGTCGCTGCCGTGGGAAACGCTGCCCACGAGCGCTTCCGCGACATTGAGCACGCGCCGGGCGCCGCCGGAGAAATCGATGTCGTTGTGGACATACGCGCGGGCAAGCTTGCCAAGCTGCGGCCAGGCGAGCGCCCTGAGGCCGTTCCAGGTGCGCGCATAGACGTCGATTTCGGGTGTCTCGGACAGTGGGACACGCCCGCCATCAGGGAGCACGACGGCGACAGGCAGGTTTCGCCCGGCATACCGACTCGCGACAATTTTTGAGAGCGGCGCTTTCATGCTCTTGGGGAGTGGGCGCGTAGCCTTGGCGCGGAATATGATTTTACCAGCCTCCGGGCCATCGGTTAAGAAACCTGCTTGTCGTCGCTCGCGCTCGCCGTGGGTCTTTGACACCCTTGGCGGTGCCGCCTAAGATGACCGCGTTCCCGATGTCAGCCGAACGAGCGCCGCGAAACGCCATCACCGAGCGCCGCTTTCGCGACGCGTTGGCGCAGTTCGCCACCGGCGTCACGATCATCGCCGCGCGGGGCGACGAGGAAGACTTTGTAGGATTTACAGCGGCCTCGTTCAACTCGGTGTCGCTCGATCCGCCACTTATCATCTGGAGCCTTGGCCGACGATCGCGAAGTCTGGCGGCGTTCGAGCGGGCAACCCGATACGCAGTCAACGTGCTCGCGCACGATCAGGTCGATCTGGCACGGCGCTTCTCGCGGCCGCATGCCGACCGCTTTGCGGGAGTGCGCTACCAGCTCGGCGATGCCGCCGCGCCGCTGATCGAAGGATGTGTGGCATGGTTGGAGTGCCGAAACCATTCGCGGCACCCGGTGGGCGATCACATGCTCTTTATAGGAGAAGTCGAGACCTGCGCCTGCCGATCGCTGCCGCCGCTGGTTTGGCACGACGGCCGTTATCACAGCGATGCCCTGCGTGCAGGCGGCGCAAACCGCGGCTGACGACGGTGGTCAGCCTGCTTTGAGCTTGCTCGCCTGAAACAGTGCGTAAATTTTCCGGAAAACCGGACCCGGGCGTCCGCCGGCGAATGGTTGGCCGTCGACCTTCGTCACCGCGAGGATCTCCTTCGTCGACGATGACAGCCACATCTCGTCCGCATGCAGTGCCTCCTCCCGCGGGATCGGCCTGACTTCGACGGCCAAACTGCCTTCGCGCGCCACCTCGAAAGCCGCATCGTAGGTGATACCGGGAAGAATTTGATTGTCCTTGGGCGGAGCGACAATGACGCCGTCGCGGACGATCAGTACGTTCGATGCCGACGCTTCGGTCAGATGACCGTCGCGGAAGAGCACGGCTTCGACGGCGCCGCCGTCAACTGCCAACTGACGCGCGAGCACGTTGCCAAGGAGCGAGATCGTCTTGAGGTCGCAATGCAGCCAACGCTCGTCTTTGGCCGTGACCACCGCGACGCCGCGCTCGACGGAGTCCGCCGATGGCAGCGCGAGCGGATTGCTCATCATGAACACGGTCGGCGCCGTTTCGGTCGGAAAAGCGTGGTCGCGCTTGGCCACGCCTCTCGTCACCTGAAAATATACGCCCTGATCGTCGAAAGGCATGCGGCCAATCAGCTCGCCGATGATACGCTCCCACTCGAGGTCGGAATACGGATTGGCAAGACGTATGCCATCGAGGCTGCGCTGCAGGCGCGCGAGGTGCTGCTTCAGCCGGAAGGGCTTGCGGCCGTAGACCGGAATAAGCTCGTAGACGCCGTCGCCATAAATGAATCCGCGGTCGAGCACGGAAATTTTCGCATCCTCGAGAGGAAGAAATCGACCATTGAGATAGACCGTCATTGACCTCGCCTCATCCATTCGTTTCGAGCAGCCGGGCGTCTCTTTACGCCGTCATTCCCGCGCGAGCGACCCGTCATTTTTATGTCCATGAACCAATCGCGGCCTATCCTTTCTGCCGTCATTCCCGCGCACGCGGGAATCCATTTGGCTTTCGCCGTAAGACACTGGATCCCCGCTTCCGCGGGGATGACGCATCCACGGACCAATCGTGGCCTATCCTTTCTGCCGTCATTCCCGTGCACGCGGGAATCCATTTGGCTTTCGCCGTAAGACACTGGATCCCCGCTTCCGCGGGGATGACGCATCCATGAACCAATCGCG
>VBCZ01000431.1:0-1964 GCA_005889025.1 Betaproteobacteria bacterium | reverse complement strand
GGGGATGATGCATCGGCAGAGCCGCGCTGAAGCGCGGGCAGATGCGTCACTTGAACCAGAGGCGCACCGTGTCCCACGCGCGTCCAAAGAGGTTCGCCGGCGCGACATCGCCTAGCGCAACCAGCGGGTACTCACCGACCGGTTTGCCTTCGAGAGTCACTTTGACGACGCCGACCGGCTGACCTTTCGCTACCGGAGCGACGAGCGGCTCGACAGCCTCCATCGTCAGCTTGAGCTTTTGCGCCTGACCTTTGGGCAACGTCACATACTGGTCAGCGACAAAGCCTGCGGAGACCGCGTCATCGGCGCCTTTCCATACGCGAAGCGAGCTCACCTGCTGCCCGTTCTGATAGAGCTGAACGGTGTCGTAAGATTGGTATCCGTAATTGAGCAACTTCTGCGCTTCGCTCGCACGGGCCGAATCGGATCCCGTCCCGAGAACGACCGCAAGCAAGCGCCGCGGGCCGCGTTTGGCCGACGCAATCAGGCAGTATCCCGCGGCCTCGGTAAATCCGGTTTTCATACCATCGACGTACGGATCGCTCCACAGCAGCCGGTTGCGATTCGATTGCGTGATGTTGTTGTAGCGGTATTCCTTGAGCGAGTACAACGGGTAGTACTCCGGGAAATCCCGGATGATCGCCGTGGCGACAGCCGCCAGATCGACTGCAGTCGACACCTGCTGCGGCGCCGGCAGGCCGGTTGCATTGACGAAACGCGTGTTCTTCATCCCCAGGCGCGCGGCCTCGCGGTTCATGCGCTCGACAAACGCTTCCTCCGACCCCGCAACCGTCTCCGCAAGGGCGATCGCCGCATCGTTTCCCGACTGAACGATTTCACCGCGCAAGAGCTCGTCGACACTGACGGCTTTTCTGGGCTCGATGAACATTCGCGACCCTTCGGCGCGCCACGCCTTTTCGGAAACGCTCACCATCTGCGAGGGCAGGACCTCCTTTTCCCTCAGTGCGCGGAAGACGAGATACGCGGTCATCAACTTCGTCAGCGAAGCAGGCTCGCGCGGCTCGTCGGCGTTTTGACTGGCCAGCGTTTGTCCGCTCAGGGTGTCGATGAGAAGGTACGCTTTTGCTGCAATGGCGGGCGGTGGAACCGCCGGCGGCATCGGGGCCTGGGCGAACGCAGGATCGGAAACGAGCGCGAACATCAGCGGCTGCAGTGCGAGAAGGGCGGGAGACATTGCACAAACGCGGCGGGAAGGCGCGCATTATAGCGCGTGACGGTTGCCCTTGACCGTGTCCGACCGGGAACCATCGCTTGCTCGAAGATTTCGTGCGCTCGCCACTCCACCGGTTCTTGTTCGCAAGCGCTTTGCTCAGCTTGAGCGCGTGCACCCTCGGACTTCGTTCTTCTCAGGACGATGCGCGCGAGTCCCTGGCAGCGACCGAGCGCGCGTTTGCGCGCTATTCGATCGAGCACGGCGTTCGCGCCGCGTTCATCGAATACTTCGCCGACGATGGAATCAATTTTCAATCCAGTCCCGTCAATACCAAGGAAGCGTTTCGCGCGCGGCCGCCCGCGGATCCCAAGCGCTTCGTACTCGACTGGCATCCGGTACTTGTCGAAGTCGCTCGCGCGGGAGACCTCGGCTTTTCCACCGGGCCCTCGACGCTTGTCGATCGAGCGGCGGAAAAGCCCCGCGTCCGCACCGGGATCTATTTTTCGGTATGGCGGCAGCATGCACGAGTGTGGCGCGTTGCCATCGACGGCGGCATCCAAACGCCTGCGGCAACCCCCGACGCGGCCTTCGGCGCTCAACTTCGGGCGAGCCCGGCTACCGGGTTTCCCGACATCGCTCAATCCGCGGGGACGATTGTTGCGATCGAGACGCGCCCGCCGTTTCGAAGTGGCGCGGCAACGCGATCCGCCGAGTACGCCGCATTGCTCCTGCCCGATGCGAGACTTCTGATCGACTCGGCGGCTCCGGTGATCGGTCGCGACGCAGCGTC
>VBCZ01000433.1 GCA_005889025.1 Betaproteobacteria bacterium | reverse complement strand
GTCCCCCCATATCGCTGCCGGCGGTCCCTACGCGGAAAATATTTTCAAATGCCAGCTCAAGCCGTTGAACCTCAGCGATCCTGACTACAACGGGATTGCGTTCACTCCCGATCAGGCATTTCGTCTGGCTGCTGTGTTCCCGAATGGAGTTTGCGATTGGACCAAGCTGGGCGTCGGCCAAACGAACGCGGAGCCGACCACGTTCGCCAATGGGCCAGGCGGGCAGCCTCTCCCGCCGCCGCCGGCGTCGACGCCGCTCTGATTCGCGACCGCCGGGCGCGCGGATTCGCTCCGGCGCGCTCGTTTGATGCGTCCAACCACCCGGAACGCGCGCAAGGCCTGCCTTTTCAATGACGATTCGCGCAGCACGCGTTGCGACGAACGATCGCGAAAGAGCACGATTTCCCGAGGAACCTATCCGCTCGAGGAGGAGACCATGAACGATCATCGGAAGAACAGGCGACTTTCAGCACTCCGGATGGCGGCCGCGTACATGCTCGCCGGTACAGCCTTCGCAGCAGGCTCCGCGTTCGCTGCAACGTGCGAAAGCCTCGCCGGCATCGCGATCCCGTTCACCACGATTACGACGGCGCAAACCGTTACCGGCGGCACGTTCACGCCGCCGACAGGCGCGGCGATCACCGGGCTGCCTGATTTTTGCCGGGTCGCGCTCGTCATGGCGCCCTCTGCGGATTCGAGCATTCGAGTCGAAGTGTGGATGCCGCTCGCGAGCTGGAACGGACGCTATGAAGGGCTAGGCGGAGGCGGATACACCGGCTCGATCAACTATACGTCGCTTGCAACGGCGCTTCGCGCGAATTTCGCGGCTGCGCACACGGACATGGGCACTGCGCCGGCGACCGGGGGCAATGGCAGCGCGATCGTGGGCCACCCCGAGAAGTTCCTCGACTTCGGCTCGCGTTCGACGCACGAGATGACTGTCGCCGCAAAGACGCTCGTCCAGGCGTTCTACGGCCAGCCCGCCCAATACTCGTACTTCGTCGGGTGCTCGACCGGAGGTCACCAGGGGCTCGAGGAAGCGCAGGTGTTCCCGAACGACTACGACGGAATACTCGCCGGTGCGCCCGGACACAACCGAACGCACCTGCACACCGCGTTCGTATGGGACTACGCCGTACCGCGCAAGCCGGGGGCGAGCCTCATCTCGTCAGCCAAGCTCACCTCGCTCAACAACGCGGTGCTCGCCGCGTGCGTAGGCGGGGATGGGGGCGTTCCTACGGACCGTTTCCTCACGGATCCGAGGGACTGCACGTTCGACCCTGCATCGCTGCTGTGCTCGGGCGCCGACGCTCCGACGTGCCTCACCGCATCCGAACTTCAGACGGCGCGCCTGTTCTACGACGGACCGCGCAATCCGCGTACCGGCCAGCGCATCTACCCCGGCTGGGCTCTCGGCAGCGAACTCGGCTGGACCGCGCTGCAAGGCACGACGCAACCCGCCTTCGAAGGCATCTACAAGTGGGCGCTCAGTGCGACCTACGATCCGCTCGCGGTGGACTTCGATGCCGACATGGCGAGGGTCGACGCGGTGCTCGCACCATCAGTGAACTTCATGAGCTCCGACCTGAGGCGCTTCGCATTGGCTGGCGGCAAGCTCCTCATGTATCACGGCTTCGCCGATCCCATTGTCGTTTCGCAGGACACCATCAATTATTTGGAGCGCATCATGTCCGAGCAGCATCTCACGCTCGCTCAAGCGCAGGTGTTCGTTCGCCTGTTCATGGTTCCGGGCATGGGACATTGCTCGGGCGGCGCGGGCCCGAACGTATTCGACGCGCTGACGCCTCTTATGCAGTGGGTCGAGAACGGCCTCGAGCCCACGCAAATCATCGCCGCCAAGTTCGTCAATAACAATGCGAACCTTGGCGTCCAGATGACGCGACCGTTGTGCCCATATCCGCAAGAGCCGCGATACGTCGGAACCGGTGATACGAATTCCGCTGCAAATTTTGCCTGCGTCGCCGATCCGAACGACGAGCCGCTGAGCGAGTTGCCGGCCCGCGATTATCTTGCGCCGTTCATCATGCAGGCGAAGCCGCTCTCGGCGACCCTGGATCTGCGCAGTAGCGGAGGGCTCTTCTACATAGCGCTCTCGGTGCCTCCGGGATCGGACACGTTTTCACAATGGACGTTGAGCAACGTGAGAGCCGAGGGCGCGTCGCAACAAGGCCCTGGCACAATGTTCGGCGACGGGCACACATATCTCGTCGCATTCAACAAGGATGACCTAGTGGCGTTCACGGACGGCGTGCCCGCAGGGGAACCCGCCGACCTCATGATAACCGGGACGGTCCAGCACAACGGCAACACGAGCCTGTTCGCAGTGAGCGCGACCGTCAAGGTGTTGCGGTGATTGCGTGAGTGCTTGCGGCAAGCTGTGTCCAGCGGCGTTTCGTGGCGACCGCGGAGGCGAGTCGTTCGGGTGGGCCACGCGTCGTGTCGAGGCTCGCGGTCACATCTCCGGGTGCCAATGACGGTAACTCAGGCGCGGCAAGTAGTTCGTGAAGCTTGGTCCGCACTACACCACCCCGTGCTCGCGTAGGAGACGATAGCCGTAGCGCGCCGTCGGAATAGTGATCGAGCCGGCGGACAAAATCGCCAGCCGGATCGATTCGACGAATTCCTCCCTGGTCGCGCCCGCGGCAAGCGCCATGCGGATGTGATACGCGAGGCATGGATCGCAGCGGTTGGCGATCGAGAGCGTGACGCCGGTCAGCTCCTTGTACTTGGCCGGAATCGCCGCTGTGCCCCACGTCAGCGAATACA
>VBCZ01000432.1 GCA_005889025.1 Betaproteobacteria bacterium | reverse complement strand
TGTCCTGCACGGGATACTGCGACAGCTCGACCTTGACCTTGGTCTTGTCCTCGAACTTCTTGATCGCCGCGAACAGCGCATCGTCCTCGGACTTGTAGAATCCTTTGACCCACCAGACGGTCAGCGTTTCCTGCGCCAGCGCGTGGCCCGCAAACGCAAGCGCGCAGCCGGCGACGATGCCGGCAATAAGTTTGTTCATCAAGCCCCTCCTAGAAGACTGATTGTGTTGAAACTGCCGATGGTGAACTGCGAGACCTTCCGCACTCTGCCAGCCTACGGCCAAGGCCGTAGGCTGTCAATGCGGCCACGAGAACCGCGTCACATCACCGCGCCCAGATACCACGGCACGAATTCGTTCTGGCCGTAGCCGTGCAATTCGCTTTTGCTCTTCTTGCCGGACGCCGTCTCGAGCATTAGGCGGAAAAAACGCTCCCCCATCACGTCGACCGTTGCCGTTCCGTCGACGATCTCGCCGCAATTGATGTCGATGTCCTCTTCCTGGCGCTCCCACAGCGCGGTATTGGTTGCGAGCTTGAGCGACGGCGAAGGCGCGCAGCCGTACGCCGAGCCGCGCCCGGTGGTGAAGCAGATCATGTTCGCGCCGCCGGCAACCTGCCCGGTCGCGGACACCGGATCGTAGCCGGGCGTGTCCATGTAGACGAACCCCTTCGCCGTGATGGCTTCCGCGTATTCGTATACCGCGACGAGATTGGTCGTTCCACCCTTGGCAACAGCGCCGAGGGACTTCTCGAGAATGGTGGTGAGCCCTCCCGCCTTGTTTCCCGGCGATGGATTGTTGTTCATCTCGCCGCGGTTTCTCGCGGTGTATTCCTCCCACCACTTGATCCGCTCGATGAGCTTTTCGCCGACTTCGCGCGACACCGCACGGCGGGTGAGAAGGTGCTCCGCGCCGTAGATCTCCGGAGTCTCGGACAGTATCGCCGTGCCGCCGTGGCGCACCAGGAGATCGACTGCCGCGCCGAGCGCAGGATTGGCCGTGATGCCCGAATAGCCGTCGGACCCGCCGCACTGGAGGCCGAGAGTGAGATGGCTCGCTGGCACGCTCTGGCGGGCCACATCGTTCGCGTGCGGCAGCATTTCATCGATCATGGCGACGCCACGGGCGATAGCCTTCGCGGTCCCGCCCGTATCCTGGATGCTGAAGGTGCGCAACAACGGTCCTTCATGAAGCGCCTCGGCGCCCAGCAGTGCGCTGATCTGATTGGCTTCGCAGCCCAGGCCGACGATGAGCGCGCCGGCAAAATTAGCGTGCTTGGCGTAGCCGCCAAGCGTCCGCCGCAACACCTGCATGCTCTCGCCCTGGACATCCATCCCGCAGCCGCTGCCATGGGTGAGCGCGACGACGCCGTCGACGTTGGGGAATTTCTGCAGCGCCGCGCCCTTGAACGCATCGGCGATGCCGTGAGCGACTGTCGCCGAGCAATTCACCGTCGACAGAATGCCGATGTAGTTTCGCGTCGCGACGCGGCCGTCGGGGCGCACGATGCCCATGAACGTTGCCGGCTGCGCGGCGTACCGAGTCGGTTTGACGTCGGCGCCGAACGCGTAATCACGCGTGAACTCGCCCATCGCCAGATTGTGCAGATGCACGTGCTCGCCCGGCGCGATGGCCCGCTTGGCAAATCCGATGATCTGGTTGTAGCGCTTGACCGGTTCGCCCGGCGCTATCGCGCGCGTCGCAACCTTGTGCCCGGGCGGCACCAGCCCCGAGATCTTCACGTTCTCGTCGAGCAGCGTCGTGCCGGAGACGAGCTGCGTACGCGCGATGACGACATCGTCGTTGGGATGCAGCCGGATGGTAAAAGAGGTCTTGGTCAGCATGGTGTTCTCCCACCGCGTAGCGGCGCTGCACGTTTAGAGTGCTTGCCGCAGCGCGGGTTCTTCAATACAAAAGATGTACAAGCCATAGCGAAATCGCCGGCACGTAAGTGATCAGCACCAGGCTCGCGAGCAGTGGAACCAGCCAGGGCAGGATGGCCATGGTGGTCTTCTCCACCGACAGTCCAGCCACCCGGGCGAGCACGAACAGCACCATGCCCATCGGGGGATGCAGGAGCCCGATCATGAGGTTGAGCACCATGACCAGGCCGAAATGCACCGGGTCGATGCCGAGCTGCTGCACCACCGGCATCAGCACCGGGACCAGGATCAGGATGGCGGCAGTGGGTTCGAGAAAGCAACCGACGAACAGCATCAGCACATTGGCGAGCAAAAGAAATACCCAAGGGCTGTGGGTGAAAGCAAGCACCCAGGCCGCCACGGCGTCGGTAACCCTCGTCGCCGTGAGCAACCATCCGAAGATCGACGCCGCGGCAACGATGAACATGACCACGGCCGTGGTCTCGATCGTATCCATCGAGACCTTGACCAGCATCCTCCACGTCAGGGTGCGGTACCACACGAGCCCCAGGAACAGAGCCCAGACGCACGCGGCGATCGCGCCCTCGGTTGGCGTGAACACGCCCGTCGTCATGCCGCCGATCAGCAATATCGGCGTCATGATCGGCATCACTGCGTCAAATTTCCATTTCCAGTCGGCGGCGAGCAAGCCGAGGAGCACCAGGCCGAACGCGAGATTGAAGGGCAGACTGGCCAAGACCAGTCCCCACATGACCAGCGGAAAGCCGATGACCACCGCAAGCTCGAGCGAAGCTTTGCCGACCCGCGCCCATTCGAAGGCGACGTCGCCGCCCCAATGATACTTGTGCGCGTAATAGGCGACCGTGAGCATCATCAGGATCGCCATCACCACGCCTGGAACGATCCCGGCAATGAAGAGCTGACCGACGGAGACGTTGGCCATCATGCCGTAGATCACGAACGGCAGCGACGGCGGGATGATCGGGCCGAGTGTCGCCGACGCCGCCGTGACGCCGACCGAGAAGCCGAGGTCGTAGCCGTGATCGCGCATCGCCTTGATCTCGATCGTTCCCAATCCTGCCGCGTCGGCGATCGCCGTGCCGGACATGCCGGCAAAGATGACGGAACCGATGATGTTGACGTGCCCGAGGCCTCCCTTGAGCCACCCGACCAGCGACAGCGCGAAGTTGTAGATGCGGTTGGTGATGCCGGCGTGATTCATCAGATTGCCGGCCATGATGAAGAAGGGCACCGCAAGCAGCGGGAAGCTGTCGATGCCGCTCACCATGCGATGGACGACGACGAACGCCGGAAGATCGCCCGTCAACAGGATGTAGACCAGCGCGGACCCCGCCATGGCGATGGCGACCGGAACGCCTGTCGCCATCATGCCGAGGAAGGACCCGAGCAGCGCCGGAGTCACAGCGCTTTCTCGATGGCGATTTCCGGACGCTCGAGCACGCTGTATCCCCTGCGCCAATGCTCGACAGCCACCTGCACCGAGCGCGCTGCTGCGCAGGCGAAGCCGAAGGCACAAACCGCATAAACGCTGTTCATTGGCAGATCGACGATGGTCATTTTGTAATTGCCCATCTTCTGCATCATCTGCCAGGTCAGGACCACCGCGTACGCGAAAAACATGATGCGTATCAGGTCGACCAGGGTGGACATGGCGCGTCCCGCCGACCTGGGCAGGAAACGATAGACGAGATCGACGTGGATGTGCCGGTTGGTGCGCACCGATGCCGCTATGCCCACGAACACGACGCAGATCAGGAAATAGCGGGCGATCTCCTCGGTCCACGACGCCGAATCGTTGAGCACGTAACGCGTAAAGAACTGGTAGAAGATGTCGATCGCGAGCACCCAGAAAAAGCCGAACGCGATCCACGCCTCGACCGTGTAATGCGACAGATCGATCGGCGCGTCGTGGACATTGAAGTGGCCGGTCTCGTCGAGTACATGCTCCTCGCCTGCCACGGGCGGCGCTTGCCGGGCAGGATCGGGGACGGCTTGTTTGGCGGCGTTTCCGCTGTCTTTGCCCAGGTTGCGCCTGTCGCGCCGGCGCTGCGAACGCGATCCCCCGCCGCGGCGACGCTTACCCGTTGAGCGGGCGTCGGTCATCAGCGCAGCGCCTGGATCTTGTCCCAATCGGCCTTGGAGTAGCCCATCGACTCGAAAGTGACGTTCTTCAATATCGCATCCTGGAACGATTTCTTGTCGACCGCGGTGACGGTCAGTCCCTTCTTGCGGAACTCATCGACCAGCTCGCCCTCGCGTTTCTGGATCTGCGCCGTCGCCTTGGCAGCCGCTTCCTGCATCACGTCGGAGAAAATCTTTTTTTCTGGATCCGATAGCTTGCTCCAGACGTGCGGCGCGATCTGGGTCGCCAGTGAGTCGACGATATGCCCCGTCAGGATGATGTATTTCTGCACTTCGTAGAATTTCTTGGCCTCGATGGTCGTCAAGGGATTCTCCTGCGCGTCGACGGTTCCGTTCTGGAGCGCGAGATAGACCTCCGCGAACGCGATCGGCGTCGGATTCGCGCCGCACGACTTCGGCAAGGCGAGGTAGGCCGGCACGTCGGGGACGCGCATCTTCAGCCCCTTCATACCCGCGCAATCGGTAAAGTTCTTGTTCGACGTCGTGTGCCTCGCGCCGTAGTAAGTCATCGCGGTGATCTGGATCCGATCGCCGTCGCGAAACGTGTAGGGGTAATAACCGACGCCGATGCGCGGCATGGTGCGCGCGGCAAAGGAGAGTCCCGAGATGATCATGTCGACCGAGCCGAGGGTCAGACCCTGGTTGAGGTCGGACTCCTTGCCCAGGCTCGACGCGGGAAAGACGTCGATGTGGTACTTGCCGTTGGTGCGCTTCTCGATCTCTCCCGCGGCCCAGACCGACCAGGTGTGATACGGCTCGGAGGTCTCGTAGACGTGCGCCCACTTGAGTTTGGTGGGTTGCGCGCCGGCCGTTGCGCAGGCGAACAATGCGGCGGCGGCGAAAATGACCCTGGCGATACGAAGCATGTCGTTCCTCCCTTGATGATGCCCTGTCGAATTCACGCTGCGATGAGTTGGACCTTGGTGCTTTGCGACTTGTCCTTGGCGAGGTGAAACGCCTTGACCGCTTCCTCCAGCGGATATTGTCCGGAAATCAGCGGTCGCACATCGACCCGCCGTGACGAAAGGTATTCGACGGCCCAATCGAATTCGATGCCCCAGCGAAACGCCCCTTTAAGATCGAGCTCTTTGGCCATGATGTCGTTGACGACAAAGGGAAGCGGCTCGTGCGGCAGCGTTCCCACCTGGAGCACCGTTCCGCCGCGCTTGACGGCGGCGACGCAGCCTTTGAGCGCCGCGAAGCTGCCGGAAACTTCGTAGGCGACATCGAACTGCGGCGCAGAAAGGGCGTCGGCATCGCGGTCGGCGCGAATCGTCCGGTCGGCGCCGACGCGCATCGCCTGTTCGAGGGGACGGTCGAGAACATCGGACACGGCAACATGTTTCGCGCCGCCCAGGCGCGCCGCGATCACGGTGAGACAGCCGATGGTGCCGGCGCCGGTGACGAGTACCGACTTGCCGAGAAGCGGTGGCCCGCGGTTCACCGCGTGCAGTGCCACTGCCAGAGGCTCGGCAAACGCGAGCTCACCGAGTGAAATGTCGCCCGCGACCGGATAGCACTGCCGCTCGCCCATGACGAAGTACTCGCAGAACATCCCCTGTACATGGGGGTAGAGGCTCGCGCTGCCGAGAAAACGCATGTTGCGGCAGAGATGCTCGCGTCCATCGCGGCAGTAGTCGCATTGCCCGCAGGCGTGCGACGGGCTCACCGCGATCTTGTCGCCTACCTTGACGCGGGAGACGCCGGGCCCGGTCTTGGCGACGACGCCGGAGGCTTCGTGGCCCGGGACCAAGGGCTCGCGAATGACAAAGCTTCCGTTTCGGCCTTCGAAATAATAGTGCATGTCGGACCCGCAGATTCCCCCTGCGCCAAGCCGCACGAGGACTTGGCCTGGACCAATGCTCGGATCGGGGATGGATTCGATACGCAGATCTTCCTTGGCGTGAATACGGCATGTGAGCATGGAATATCTCCTACTGGAGTGCGTTCCAGCCCGTGCTGAAACGCTTGTAAGCCTGATTGAGGTGCCTCTGCATCGCGGCCCGGGCAGCGGTCGGCTCACGCGCAGCGATCGCGTTTACGACCGCGCGATGCTCGGAAAGCGCCGCATCCCACAGCTCCTGCGAGTCATAATGGTGCTCGAGCTGCTTATACAGTGGGCCGGTCCGCTCTTCCCAGAGCATCTTCACGACCTGAACCAGCGCGCCGTTGCCCGTGCCTTCCGCGACGCGCAAATGAAACAGGCGGTCGGCGTTCACCGCGGGCGTCGCGACTTCCATCTCCTTCTGCATCATCTCCAACGATTCCTCCATCGCCGCGAGCTGCGCCTTTTTTGCCGAGCGGGCGGCGAGCGCCGCGCATTCTCCTTCGACGACCGAGCGCGCGCGGAGCAATTCGAACGGACCGGCGAGCGCCTGATGCTCCGGACGGCCGTCGCCGTTGCGCGAGGCATCGAGCACGGAGATGCCGGAGCCGATGCGAACCTCGACCAGGCCCTCGACCTCCAGCGCAATCAGACCTTCGCGAACCGAAGGCCTGGACACCCCGAGCTGACGCGCCAGATCCCGCTCCGGCGGCAAGCGCGATCCCGCCGAAAACTCGCCCGAGCGTATCAGCGTTCGGATCTGGTCGGCGATCTGCCGATAGAGCCTGCGGGGCTCGATACTTTGAATCGGCATGGACGGAATAGCCTGAACGAATGCCGCCTTCGCAGCTAAACAAAATCCGGCTATTTGGTCAAGTGGTCTTACCAATTTTTCGACCTATTCATATATGCTTCCGGTTTGGCGGCGCGGTGCTCTGGTCGCCTTGTCCCTAGGAGCAATCGCTTGAGCGGACGCCTTGCCGGGAAAATCGCGCTCGTCACCGCCGCGGGTCAGGGTATCGGGCGCGCGAGCGCGGTCGCGATGGCGCGGGAAGGGGCCAGGGTCTACGCGACCGACGTCAATCCTGCTCTCTTGGAGCACTACGCCGGCGCCGCCGGCATCCAGACCCGCGTGCTCGATGTGCTCGACGACGGCGCGATTGCCAGGACCATCGACGAATTGCCGCCGCTCTCCATTCTGTTCAATTGCGCGGGGTACGTACACAACGGCACTATCCTGGACTGCTCGCCCAAAGATTGGGATTTCAGCTTCAGGCTTAACGTGCGCGCCATGTACATGACGATAAAGTGTGCTCGATCAAAGGCATCCCCAACCGGTGCGCCTACGGCGCGAGCAAGGCGGCGGTGGTCGGGCTGACCAAGTCCGTCGCTGCGGACTTTGTCACCAAGGGCATACGCTGCAACGCGATTGCGCCCGGTACGGTCGATACGCCGTCGCTGCACGAGCGTATCAATGCGCAAGCCAATCCCGTCGAGGCGCGCAAGGCGTTCATCGCGCGACAGCCGATGGGCAGGCTCGCCAAGCCCGAAGAGATCGCGCCAATCGTGGTTTTTCTCGCGTCGGACGAATCGGCGTTCGCGACCGGAAACGTGTATTCAGTCGACGGCGGAATGACGATCTAGTGTAATGCGTCGGATAACAACTGCCGACGACATTGCGGCTCGCTTCCGATGCTCATGTACTGACGTGTACACTCCGCTCGAAACTCAGGTGGCAACTCAGGTGGCAACTCAGGTGGCAAATGAGGCGGCGCCTTGCCAGCGGCCGTTCTCCTCGCTTTCTTCCCGGCTCGAAAGTCAAGTTCAACTCGCTTCAACTCATTAGGAGCAACGCATGAAACTCGTTCGCTTTGGAGCGCCAGGCAGGGAAAAACCCGGCATGATCGACGCCGAAGGGCAGTTGCGTGATCTGTCGCGCAAGGTCAAGGACATCGACGCCGTATCGCTCGCGCCCACCGAGCTTGCGAGATTGCGCAAGGTCGATCCGCGCCGGCTTCCCGCGGTGAAAGGCCGGCCCCGTCTCGGTCCCTGCGTGGCGACGCCGTCGAAATTCGTCGCCATCGGTCTCAACTACATCGATCACGCGAAGGAGACGGGCTCGCCCATTCCCGATAATCCGATCGTTTTCTACAAGGCCGAAACCTGCATCGTCGGCGCCAACGACAACATCATGCTGCCTCCGGACTCGACGCACACCGATTGGGAAGTCGAGCTCGGCGTTGTCATCGGCCGCACTGCGCGCCGCGTCGCCGTGAAGGATGCCATGCGCTACGTCGCCGGATACTGCGTGGTCAACGACGTCTCCGAGCGCGAGTACCAGATGAAGCGCAGCGGCTCGCAGTGGAGCAAGGGCAAGGGTTGCGATACCTTTGGACCGATCGGGCCGTATCTTGTCACTGCCGATGAAATCGAGGATCCGCAAAATCTCGACATGTGGCTCGACGTCAACGGCGAAAGAAAGCAGACCGGCAATACGCGCACGATGATCTTCGGCGTCGACGCGCTGGTCGCCGACGTCTCGTCGTATATGACGCTCCTTCCGGGTGACGTCATTACCACAGGGACTCCGCCGGGTGTGGGCATTGGCATGAAGCCGACACCCCAGTTCCTCAAACCCGGCGATGTCGTCACGCTGGGCATCCAGGGCCTCGGCGAGCAAAAGCAGCGGGTGGTGCCGTTCCGGAAAGCGCGCTAAGCATGCGCCGCGATCGTCCACGCATCGCACCTGCCGCCGCGCTTGCCGGTTTTGTTGCCGGTCTCGCAGCTTTCGCGATCGCGACGACGGCGCCCGGCGCGATCGCGCAATCGTATCCGTCCCGGCCTGTGCATCTGGAAGTCGGCGCGCCCGCCGGCGGCGGCACCGATATTGTCGCGCGCATGCTCGGCGACAAGCTCGGCGAGTCGCTCAAGCAGCCGTTCGTGGTCGACAACCGTCCCGGCGCGTCGAACACCATCGCCGCCGACTTCACGGCCAAGTCGGCGCCGGACGGACACACCCTGCTCGTGGCAACCAACACCGGCCAGGCGATCGCGCCGCATCTGCTCAAGCTCAGCTTCGACGCCCAGAAGGACCTCACCCCGGTGGCGCTGGTGATGGTCGTCCCCAACGTCCTCGTCGTCGGTCCGTCGGTGAGCGCGCGCGATGTGCGCGAGCTAGTCGCGCAAATGAAGGCGAAGCCGGACTCATTTAATTTCGCATCGTCGGGTCCGGGCAGCACCCAGCATCTCGCCGGCGAGGCGTTCAAGAAGCTCGCCGGCGTGTCGATGACGCACATTCCGTACAAGGGAAGTAGCCAGGCGCATGCGGATCTGCTTTCCGGCAACGCCCAACTCATGTTCGACACCACGTCTTCGGCCATCGGCCAGATCAAAGGCGGCAAGCTGCGCGCGCTCGCCGTCACTGCGCCGCGACGCTCGCCCGAGCTTGCCGACGTCCCGACGCTGGCCGAAGCGGGATTTCCCGGCCTGGACATGACGACCTGGTACGGCGTATTCGCGCCGGCAGCCACGCCCAAGGACATCGTCGCCAGGCTGCACGACGAGATCATGAACGTGCTCAAGCTCCCTGACGTTCGAAGGCGCATTGCCGGCCTCGCCGGCGAGCCCGGCGCGATGTCGATCGGGGAATTCGCCGAGCTCAACCGCGCGGACTTCGATCGCTACGGCAAGCTGATCCGCGACACCGGCATCAAGCTCGAATGACTCCGCCCTCCATCGCGGTTTTTGCCGGGGACCCGGCAGGCATCGGTCCGGAGCTCGTTGCCAAGGTTCTCGCAGCACCGGCGGCACTGCCGCCGGTGCGCATCAGGCTGATCGCGCAACGCGCGAGCCTCGACGCCGCCGCACGCGCGTCCGGCATCGTGCTCGATCTGCCGGCGCTGTCGATCGCCGACGCCGCGCGGCCCGAGCCCGCCATCGCGCGACTCGAATGGCCGGGCTGGAACGCGCCGGCGTTCGCGCGAGCGCAAGCAAGCGCAGCCAACGGCGCGTTCATGCTCGAAGGATTGAGACTCGCGCTCGATCTCGCGCAGCGGGGCGCGGTCGACGCGATCT
>VBCZ01000079.1 GCA_005889025.1 Betaproteobacteria bacterium | reverse complement strand
TCCTGGAAGCAGACCGCGCCGACCGTATGGCGCTTCAACCTGCGGCAAAACGTCAAGTTCCACGACGGCACGCCATTCACAGCCGACGATGTGGTCTTCTCCTACGAGCGATCCAAGACCGATGGCTCCGACATGAAGACCAAGGTCGGGACGATAAAGGAGATCCGGAAGATAGACGACCACACGGTCGACTTCGTCACCAACGACCCGTTCCCGATCCTTCCGGAT
>VBCZ01000078.1 GCA_005889025.1 Betaproteobacteria bacterium | reverse complement strand
CGACAAGCTGAAGGCGGTGCCCAACATCACTGTTCTGCAAGGGCCGGAATTGCGCACGATTTTCCTCGGCATGGATCAATCGCTCGATGAGCTGCTGTTCTCGGATGTAAAGGGCAAGAACCCGTTCAAGGACAAGCGCGTCCGGCAGGCGTTCTACCAGGCGATCGACATCGAGGCCATCAAGAGCCGCATCATGCGCGGAGCGGCGACACCGACCAACCTCATGATCGCGCCGGGGATCAAGGGATTCGTACCGGAGATGAACAATAGGCTTCCGCACGATGCCGCCGCTGCCAAGAAAATGCTTGCCGATGCCGGGTATCCCAGCGGCTTCGAGGTGGGCATGAACTGTCCCAATGACCGATACGTCAACGACTCCGCCATCTGTCAGGCGATTGCGGCCATGCTGGCGCAAATCGGCGTCAAGGTAAACCTGATGGCGGAGACGAAGGTCACCTATTTTCCCAAGATCCTGTCGCGCAACACGTCGTTCTACATGCTGGGCTGGACGCCGGACTCGTACGACGCGCAGAACGCGATCTACGCGCTGATGATGACTCCTGCACCGAGCGGGCAGGGTCTGTTCAATCTCGGCACTTACAGCAACAAGCGCGTCGATGAGCTCGGCGCGCAAATCGCCAGCGAGCTCGACGAGAAGAAGCGCAACGCGATGATTGCCGAGCTTTTCAAGATTCACGGGGATGAGTTCGGTCATATCCCCTTGCATCAGCAGGCGCTGGCGTGGGCCATGAAGAAGAATGTCGAACTGGTGCAACTCGCCGACAACTTCAACCTGCTCAAGTGGACCATCGTCAAGTGACGCAGCCGTCCGAGAGCGCAAGGCGAAGCCGCAGCGCGATCGGAGACG
>VBCZ01000077.1 GCA_005889025.1 Betaproteobacteria bacterium | reverse complement strand
CTCGTCAACCACCTTTCGGCGCAAGGAACGACGCTCGCGAAGGGCCAGATCGTCACGACAGGATCGTATTGCGGCGCGGTCGACGTGCCACTGGACACCGACATCGAAGTAAGCTGGGGCGACTTCGCGCAACTCAAAGTGCGTTTCGTCGCGGCAACCTGACACGAGCGTCCCATCGCGCTAGCGCCTCGGCCTCCTATGCCGATCATCGCAACACTGCAAGATGCGCGTCGGCCTCGTTGCGTCGACTCGCAATTCCCGGCCGATCCCGCTTCGCGGGTCCCTCGTCCGGTGGCTCGCGCCGCTAATCCAGCGTGCTGCGGAACGTCCTCATACCGATCGCGACGACGACCAGCATGAACAGCGCGATCGGCCATGCATCCGGGACGATCTCTGACCAGCCATTGCCCTTGAGCAGAACGCCACGAACCACGCGCAGGAAATGCGTCAGCGGCAACGCCTCGCCCACGGTCTGCGCCCAGCGCGGCATGCCCCGAAATGGAAACATGAATCCCGAGAGCAGTAGCGATGGCAGAAAAAAGAAAAAAGTCATCTGCATCGCCTGGAGCTGATTGCGCGCAAGCGAGGAAAACGTGAGCCCCAAGGTGAGATTGGCGGCGATGAAAAGGAGCACTGCGACGTAGAGCATGACGAGGCTTCCTTGGATCGGCACGCCGAAGAGTAATCGCGCAAGGGTGAGCACGATGCTTATCTGGATCAGTCCGATCAGCACGTAGGGCACGATCTTGCCGGTCATCACTTCGAGCACGGTCGCAGGCGTGGCAAGAAGGTTTTCCATCGTCCCCCGCTCGCGCTCGCGTGTGATCGCGAGCCCCGTCATCATCACCATGGTCATGGTCAGGATCACTCCCATCAGCCCCGGAACGATGTTGTATTGCGTGACCGCTTCGGGGTTGTAGCGCGAATGCACGCGCACCTCAAACGCGTGCGGCGTGTCGGCAAGCGGCGCGAGCGGTCCGGTCAAATCGTGCACGAGAACGGTCTGCGCGAGCTGGTTGACTGCGGCGATGGCATTGCCGGTGGCAGCCGGATCCGTCGCGTCGGCCTCGACCAGCACAGCCGGCCCCTCGCCGCGCACGAGCCGCCGGGAAAAGTCCGGCGGGATGGTGACCACGAACTGCGCCGTCCCGTCGGCAAGCATGCGGTCCGCTTCCGCCTCGTCCGTGGCTTCGCCGATAAACTCGAAATACTGGCTGTTGCGCAGTCCGGCCAGGATGCTTCGCGAAAATTCGCTTCTGTCGGCAATCAGTGCCGCGGTTGGGAGATGCTTGGGATCGGAGTTGATCGCGTAGCCGAAAAGCACGAGCTGGATGACCGGGATACCGACAATCATGCCGAAGGTCAGTCGGTCGCGCTTGAGCTGAATGAACTCCTTGGCAACGATGCCCCACCACCGCGAAAGGGAAAAAACGCGGTTCACGCGATAGCCGCGGGCGCTTCGCTCGCATTGCGCATGAGATGGATGAACACGTCCTCGAGACCCGGCTCGACTTCGCGCCAGGTGCGCCCGCAATCGCGCTCGATCGGAGCCGGTGACATGCAGGGCGCTGCCGAAGGAGGCCACCTGCTCCACTTCGGGCAGTTTACGCAGCTTCTCGGCAAGCTCGGGAAGGTCGGCCCCCTCGACCGCCCAGGTCACCAGCGCCTGGCCTTTGATGATTTCCGCCGCGGTACCCTGTGCGAGCAGCCTGCCGTTCAGAATGTAGCCGAGCTTGTGGCAGCGCTCGGCCTCGTCCATGTAATGCGTGCTGACCAGCACGGTAATGCCGCGCGCGGCAAGCGCATGCAATTGGTCCCAGAAGTCGCGCCGCGCCTTGGGATCGACGCCGGCCGTGGGTTCGTCGAGCAATAAAAGCTGAGGCTCGTGCAGCAGGCACGCGGCAAGCGCGAGCCGCTGTTTCCAGCCGCCCGAAAGCGTACCCGCAAGCTGATCGCCTCGCTCGGCGAGTCCCAGCTGGGACAGCGTCGCGTCGACATGGTGGCGGCGATCGCTCATACCGTACATGCGCGCGATGAAGTCCAGATTTTCGCGGATCGTCAGGTCTTCCCAGAACGAAAACCGTTGCGTCATGTAACCGACGTGGCGCTTGATTTCCTTCGTTTCCCGCAGGATGTCGTAACCGAGACAGGTGCCTTCGCCGCTGTCGGGCGTGAGGAGACCGCACAGCATCCGGATCGACGTCGTCTTGCCGCTGCCGTTGGGGCCGAGAAAACCGAATATCTCGCCGCGCCAGACCGACAGCGCGAGATCCCTGACCGCGTGGTTGTCGCCGAAATGCTTGTTGAGACCGCGCACGTCGATGACGACGTCTTGGTCTTTAGCGGCGCTCATCGAGAAGCCGCAGGAAGCGTCACGTCGACGGGTTGGCCGGGATTGAGGTTGCCCGCTGCGTCCGTGGCAGGCCGCGCTTCCACCAGGTAGACGAGCTTGGCGCGGTTCTCCTTGGAGTAGAGGACCGGCGGCGTGAATTCCGCGCGATTGGCGATGAACGTGATTCGCGCACTTGAGGCCGAGCCGCAGGCATCGCAGGCAAACGTCACCATTTGTCCGGCGCTTAGCCGGCCCAGCTCGTTCTCCGGCACGTAAAAACGAATCTTGATATCGCCCGGCGGCAGCAGGCTCGCCACCACGCCGCCCGCCGGGACCCAGTCGCCGACAACGTAGTATGTGTCGCTGACGCGTCCCGAAACAGGCGCAGCAATCGCGCGTTGCGCGAGCCGCCAGTCGGCCTGCGCCAGCGCCTCGCGCGCCGCGTCGGCGTCGGCTTGAGCGGCGCGAATCTCGTCAGGACGTGCGGGCATCTTGGCGGTAGCCACCGTGGCTTTGAGCTCTTGCACGTGCGCGTCGTCGTTCTTGAGTTTCGTGCGCACGTCGTCGAGCGCGGCGCTGCTGATGAAGCCCGATCTGAACAGCGCCTCCTGGCGCCGGAAGTTCGCCGCCGATAGCTCGCGCGCCGCCATCGCCTGGCGCAACTGCTCCGCAACGGTCTCGACTTCCGGAGGACGCTTTCCGGTCTTGAGATTGTCGAGCCGCGCGTTGGCGGCCTGCAGTTGCTGCTCGGCTTGCCGGCGTGCGGCAATTTCGTTCTCACTTTCGAGCGAGAACAGCGGCGTGCCGGCGGACACCTGCGAGCCGCGCTGCACAGCGAGGTTTTGCGGCGTTCCCGCAAAGGGCGCCGCGACGCGCGCGTATTCACCCTCGATGTAGCCCTGGAGCGGGCCGTCCGCGCGAGGCCCGCATGCCATGAGGCATCCGGTGCATGCCAGCATCGCAGCACGTCCGGCCCAGTGTATTGCCGAGGTCATCATCGCTTTCCCGTGGGCTACGCTTGCGGCCCGCGGAAGATCAGTCGCGCCTACAGCGCTCGCGAAGCATACCGGAGGAGCAAGAAAAAGCCAGCCGGCGTATGAGCCCCGCTGGCTTGTCGACGAGAGCAATGCAGCGAATCAATCCGCCGCGATGTGCTTTAAGACCTCGCGCGAATCGATTCGCGTTTCACGGCATCAATACTTGATCGAACAGCCGTAGGGCGTGGTGTTCGCGGGGTCGACTGCCGTCCCTGAGGTTGCCGCGACAAGCGCTGCGCGCACGTAGTTGTTCGCCTTCGATGTCTCACCCGGGCTTGCCCACGGTTTATCGTCGATGGCCCCGGCGTAGATGATGCGACCCTCGGGATCGATCACGAACATGTGCGGCGTTGTCTTGGCGCCGTAGAGCTTGGCCGTCGCGCTTTCCGCATCGACCAGCACTTCCGTTTGGGCGGCGCCGTGCATGCGCATCCATGTGTCCAGCTGCGCCGCGGTCTTGAACTCCCGGCTCGAGCGATTGGTAGAATCGATGGAAACCCAGACCACGCCGCGGGCACTCCAGTCCTGTTGCAAGCCAGGCATGTTCCTGCTCTGGTAATGCCGCTGCACGAAGGGACACGCGGGATTGGTCCATTCGAGCACTACGTACTTGCCGCGGTAGTCGGCGAGACTCACCGTCTTGCCCTGCGTGTCGGCGATCGAGAAGTTCGGCGCGGCCTGTCCCGCCGAGACGGCGAGCGCATGCGCCGACGCGAGCCCAAGCGTGACAGCGGCTGCAAGGCGCAACATTGCTGCGATTCGGTTCATGAAACCTCCTTTAATTCGATGCGACCGACGGCACCGCATTGGTTTGCGCCGCGTCCAGCGCCTCGAGAACATCCTGCCGTCTTAGAACCTCGGGCAGCAATCGCGGTTCCTTCCCGGGGCTGTAGAGAACATAAACCGGAACGCCGTCGCGCCCCAGGCCGGCCAGCGCAGCGCCGATAACGGGATCGCGACGCGTCCAGTCCGCGCGCACCAGCGCGACATTCCGGCGCGAAAACGCATCGCGCACCGCATCGCTGTTGAGGACGAGTCTCTTGTTGACCTGACATGTCACGCACCACGCCGCGGTAAAGTCGACAAACACCGTACGCCCCGCGCCGACGAGCTGCGAGACCCGCTCGGGACTGAATTCCTGCCAGGACGAGTCCTGCGCGACGGGCTTGGCGGCGAGCGGCACGTCCTCGGACAGGGACACAAGAGCGACGGGCCAGGCGACTGCCAGCGCAGCCGCGACGCCCGCGGCTGCGGCAATACCCCAGGCACGCCTGCCGCCGGTGCGCATCGCCTGCCATGCCCAAAGCGCGAATGCAACCAGCAAGAGCGCCGCCCCGAGCCTCGCCACCGCATCGTTGTCGAGTTGCGCGCCGAGCACCCACAACAGCCACAGCATCGTCGCGTAGAGTGGAAACGCCAGCAACTGCTTGAGCCTCACCATCCACGCGCCCGGCTTGGGGAGCCGCTCTCGCCAGCGCGGAAAAAATGCCAGCGCGAGATAGGGCAGCGCCATGCCGGCACCGAGCGCGGTAAATATCAGCCATGTCGACAACGGCGCTTCGGTAAGCGCGTAACCGAGTGCAGCGCCCATGAAAGGCGCCGAACAGGGAGACGCGATAAGGACCACGAGCCCGCCCGACAAGACGTCGTTGAGCACGGGATTTCTTGCGTTCCACGTCGCAATGCGCGAGGGGACGAGCTGGCGGAACTCGAACACGCCGGAAAGATTGAGCGCGAGAATGAAGAACAGCAACGCAAGCGCGGCGATAACCGAGGGCGACTGCAGCTGGAATCCCCACCCGAGCTGCTCGCCGGCCGCGCGCAATGCGACAAGGACAGCCGCAAGCAGCCAGAAAGACACGATGATGCCGACTGCAAAAGCAACGCCGTGCTTGCGCATCGAGGCGCGGCTTTCGCCGGCCTTCGCGAAACCAAGCACCTTGAGGGACAACACCGGAAACACGCACGGCATGAGGTTGAGCAGCAGTCCGCCGAGAAGCGCGAAGCCGATGGCGACGCCGAGCGAGAGCGAGCTTTGCAAGGCCACCGGATTCGCAACCGCGCTTCCCGTCCGCGGCGCTGAAACGGTCGCCGCGGCAACCGTTCCCGCGAGCGGTGCATCGACGATAGCCGCGGGCGCGCCGCCGATTTGCGGATTTGCAGTCAGCACGCCCGCGACGCGAGTGAACGCGCCGACACGCTGAGTTGCCACCGGCAGCGACAGCGTAATGGTCGAGCCGTCGCGCGCGATCGTTTGGCGCCCGCTGGCCTCGATCTGGCCCTCGACAAAAGGAAAGAAACGCAAGGCGCCGAGGTCTGCCGGCGGATTGCCGGGCTTCGGCGTCAGGACCAGGTCGACGATCTGACCCCGACCGCTCGCTGAAACATTCCATCCCTGAAGCGGACGAGGAATGGTCGTTCGAGTCCTGGCGATCGCATCGCCCCAGCGCGGATCGGGCTGCCCGCGCCCGGCGTCGGCAACGACAGGCAGGGTCAAGGATAAATCCGCGCCTTCGGGGATGCAGATTTCCTTGCACACCAGCCAGTCGGCGCGCGCCGACAAAGCGATCGGCTGGCCGCTTTCGAATTCGGGCACGACGCGGATATCGGTCGGCAGCAGCACCTCGCCTTCGTAGCCGTAATTCGCCAGCGGGCCGACCCGGATCACGCGCGGTGCAGGCCACTGAATCGGACCCGCGGTGATACCGGAGGGCAGCTTCCAGGCGAGCGTTGTCGGCAAACCCGAGTCGCCCGGATTTTGCCAGTAGGTGTGCCAGCCGCGATCCATCGCCAGGCGCAGCGCGACTGTCAGCGGATGACCCGGGACCAGCGCGGTCCGATCGGCGACGAGCTCCGCTTCGACGTGAGGCGTTCGCACCACCGCCGCGCCGCATGCGCCCGACATCGCCATCGCGGCAACAAAGGCGCTAACCAGTGCAAGCTGTAGGGTTAGGCGTCGCATGAATGAATCGCTGTCGGAATCGTGGTTAGTTGTCGAGGGAAGGATTCCGTTCCCGCAAGCTACAATTCTAGCAGTCTCGTCCGATACGCCCTTTTTGTTCAAGCGGCGGGGTGCGAACGTCGATCGCGGGCCGATGGGCGGCCCGACACTCGTGCGGTCCCCTGTCAAATACGACATGGAAGCCTTCCTGATTTCGGCGCTCGCGGTCGCGATCGGCGAGTTTGGCGACAAGACGCAGTTGCTGGCGATAATGCTCGCCGCGCGGCTGAAGCAGCCGCTCCCCATCATCCTGGGAATCGCCGTCGCGACGCTCGCCAATCACACCCTGGCCGGCCTTGCCGGCGCATGGGTCCGACAGCATGTGGCGTGGACCTATTTGCGCTGGCTGCTCGCCGGATCCTTTTTTGCCGTCGCGTTTGCGGTCACGGTCTTCGCGTTCTTTCTAGCCGAAATCGGCGACAAGACGCAGATCGCGACGGTGGTGCTCGCGGCGCGCTTCGACGATCTCGTCGCCGTGGTCGCGGGCACGACGCTCGGCATGCTGGTGGCGGACGTTCCCGCGGTGCTGCTCGGCCATGTCGTCTCGCAGCGGGTGCCCTTCCGCGCTCTGCGCTGGCTCGCCGCGGCATTGTTTGCGCTCATGGGCGTCGCCGTAATTTTCACGTCCGGCTTCGACTGAATTCGATAGGCCGCGGCGAGCGGGATGCCACTGCTGTGCCGGTATAATTACAAGTTCACTCGAGAGCGCCCGAATGCAACCGTACCATCCCGCCGACATCGAAGCTGCCGCGCAGGCGCATTGGGCGTCTCGCCGGGCTTTTCGCGCGAGCGAGACGTCGTCCAAGCGCAAATTCTATTGCGTGTCAATGCTGCCTTATCCATCAGGCAAGCTGCACATGGGGCATGTGCGCAACTATACGATCAACGACATGATGTACAGGTACTTGCGCATGAATGGCCATAACGTGCTCATGCCCATGGGCTGGGACGCTTTCGGGCTTCCCGCCGAAAACGCCGCGATGAAGAACGGCGTGCCTCCCGCGCAGTGGACTTACGAGAACATCGCCTACATGAAGCGCCAGTGCCAGGCGATAGGCTGCGAATTTGCGACCTGCGCGCCGGAATACTACCGGTGGAACCAGTGGCTTTTCCTGAGGATGCTCGAGAAAGGCATCGCGTACCGCGAGAGCGGCGTCGTCAACTGGGATCCGGTCGACCAGACCGTTCTTGCCAACGAGCAGGTGATCGATGGCAGGGGATGGCGATCGGGCGCGCCGGTGGAGAAGCGCGAAATCCCGATGTATTACCTGCGCATTACCGATTACGCGGAAGAGCTCTTGTCGTTTCTCGACAGGATGCCGGGATGGCCCGAGCCGGTGAAGGTGATGCAGGCGAACTGGATCGGAAAAAGCGAAGGCGTGCGCTTTGCTTTCATGCACGGCGTCAAAGGCGAAGACGGGAAGCTCATCGGCGACGGCCGCCTGTACGTGTTCACCACGCGCGCCGACACCATCATGGGCGTGACCTTCTGCGTGGTGGCGGCGGAGCATCCGCTTGCGACCCATGCCGCAAAATCGAATCCTCGTGTCACCGCCTTGGTCGACGAGTGCAAGCGCGGCAGCGTGACCGAGGCCGATTTTGCCACCCTGGAAAAAAAGGGTGAGCCGACGGGATTCTTGGTGACTCACCCGCTCTCGGGCGAGCGGATTCCGGTCTGGGTCGGCAACTACGTGCTGATGGGGTATGGCGATGGCGCGCTGATGGGGGTGCCCGCGCATGACCAGCGCGATTTCGAGTTCGCCAAGAAGTACGAGCTGCCTATCAAGCAGGTCATCGCGATCGAAGGCGAAACGTTCACGACCGACTATTTCCAGTCGTGGTACGAGGACACTACACGCGGCCGCTGCGTCAATTCGGGCAAGTACGACGGCATGACGTACCAAGAGGCGGTCGGCGCCATCGCTGCCGACCTCGAGGCCAAAGGGCTCGGCGACAAACAGGTCACCTATCGGCTGCGCGACTGGGGCATCTCGCGCCAGCGCTACTGGGGCACGCCGATTCCGATCATCCATTGCGAGGGCTGCGGCACGATTCCGGTGCCCGAAAGCGATCTTCCTGTCGTGCTGCCCGAGGACTGCGTTCCGGATGGCAGCGGCAATCCGCTGGCGAAGCGCGCCGATTTCGTCGAATGCACCTGCCCCAAGTGCGGCGCGCCGGCCAAGCGCGAAACCGACACCATGGACACGTTTGTCGATTCGTCGTGGTACTACATGCGCTACGCCTGCCCCGACGCGCCGACCATGGTCGACGAGCGCAACGACTACTGGAATCCGATGGACCAGTACATCGGAGGCATCAGCCACGCGATCCTGCACCTGCTCTATGCGCGCTTCTGGACCAAGGTGATGCGCGACATGGGCATGGTCAAATTCGACGAGCCGTTTACCCGCCTGCTTACGCAGGGCATGGTGCTGAACCATATCTATTTTCGGCGCAACGCCAGGGGCGGGATCGACTACATCGCGCCCGAGAGTGTCGAAGTCATGCACGACGCGGCGGGGCGGGTGACCGGCGCGAGACTCAAGTCCGACCGCAGCCCGGTCGAATACGACGGCGTGGGAACGATGTCCAAGTCGAAGCTCAACGGCGTCGATCCGCAGGACATCATCGAGCGCTACGGTGCCGATGCGGCACGCCTGTTCGTGATGTTTGCGAGCCCTCCCGAGCAGATCATGGAGTGGTCGGACGCCGGGGTCGAAGGCATGTACCGCTTCCTTCGGCGGATCTGGACATACGCCCAGACCCGCGCCGACGCGCTGTCGCGCGCGCCGACGCCGATCGACTGGTCGCACGCGGCGGAGAGCGTGCGCGCCGCGCGCCGGGAGCTCCATCTGCATCTCAAACAGGCGGACAATTCGTATCGACGCGTCCAATACAATACCGTTGTCTCCGCGGCGATGAAAATGCTCAATGTGCTCGAGGCCGCGCCTGCCGACGCGACCAGCGAGAGCGTGGAGCTTGCGCGCGAGGGTCTGTCACTGCTGCTTCGGGTGCTCAATCCGGTGGCGCCGCATATCACCCACGTCCTCTGGGAAGATCTGGGCTACGCAGCGCGCATGGGCGATATCGTGGACGCGACGTGGCCGCGCGTGGATCCGGCCGCTCTGGCGCAAAAAGAGATCGAGCTGGTGCTGCAGGTGAACGGCAAGCTGCGCGGCAAGCTTATGGTCGCGGCCGATGCCGACAGGGAAGCGATCGAAGCTGCAGCGTTAGCGTCCGCTCCCGTGCGCAAGGTCCTCGAGGAGAATGGCGGCTCGAACGATCCGGCGGGGACAGCAACCAAAGTTATCGTCGTGCCGAACCGGCTGGTCAATGTCGTGCTGCCGCGAAAATCGGCTTGATGCGAAACTTGCACGGCACCATGGCCCCGTCCGCCATCCCGCGCCTGATGCTCACCCGGATCGCGGCCGTACTCGGCGCGTGTGCACTCCTTGCGCTGTCGGTTTCATGCTCGCGGCCGAAGGAGCCCACGATTCCCACCGAGGCAAAGGCGAGGAGCGATTTGGTGGGCGCTGCCCAAGCGAAGCTCGGTCCGGACGAGCACAGGCTATTGGCGCGCTTCGTCGCCCGCCTCGAGGCGCGAGAGGCAAGCGGCGGCAAATCCGATCCCAATACCAGGATCACCGTGGCACGCGCGGTTGAATTGCAGCGTAGCTACGAATCTCAGGTCTCGCAGGCGCAAACCAAGCTCCAGGAAAAGCTAGGCGCAGCGAACGCCGCCGTGCAGGTCGATGTGACCGACGCGCAAGTCATCCAACAGGACCGGACGAAGTCAGCGGGCGATCGCGCGCTGCGCTTTGTCGTCAGCGTAAGCAATCGAGGCCAGAAAACGGTGGATCAAGTCGCATTGCGCATCGAGATCCGCGAAGCTTCCGGCAAATACCAGGCGGCGATCCCCAATCTGCAGCTCGGCGGTCCGCTGCGGCCCGGCGAAATCGGGCGCTCGACCCAGATGCTTGCGCTCGACCCACTGCGGCATCAATACATTCTCCAAGGCAAGCCGCTTCAGATCAATGCGTTTCCCGTGCAAGTCGTCTATCAGGGCGGCGAGAGAATCGACCCTGGGACGGAGCTGGATGCCCTTGGATCGCTGCACAGTGCGAAAATCGAGTGAGGCGGACGCGATGCGGAAAATGATGGCGCCGAGACATGGCGACCGATCGACCTTCGCCCGACTCGTCGTCGGGCTCGTTCTCTCGGGCGGGCGCAGCGGGACAACGCTAACTTCCCGCTGTCGTGCGGACGCCGATCTTGAGCCGTCATTCCCGCGCAAGCGGGAATCCATGTCAATGGGTCCCCGCTTTGACGCAGACATTGACCTTCAGCCGTCATTCCCGCGCAAGCGGGAATCCATGTCATTGGGTCCCCGCTTTCGCGGGGACGACGAGCCCGCATTCCGATCGACCTTCGCCCGACTCGTCGTCGGGCTCGTTCTCTCGGGCGGGCTCGTCGCTTGCGGGTTTCATTTGCGCGGTCAGGCCGACTATGCCTTTTCGACGATGTTCGTGAACTCGCCCACAGCGCTTCCGATCACGACCGAGCTCAAGCGATCGCTGGAAGGCATCGGGTCCGCGCAGCTCGTCGCTGCCGCGGACAAGGCCCAGGTGGTGCTCGACGTGAACAGTGTCGAGGACAACAAGCAGATCCTTTCCTTGTCGGCCGCCGGCAAGGTACGCGAGTTTCTGCTTACCAAGCGGGTGCTCTTCCGGGTCCACGACAACGACGGTAAGGATTGGCTGCCGACCGCCGAGGTGCTGATCCGGCGCAGCTATACCTACAGCGACACCGAAGCGCTGGCCAAGGAAGCACAGGAGCAGCGGCTGTGGCGGGAAATGCAGACCGATGCAGTCCAGCAGATCGTGCGCAGGCTGCAGTCCGCGCGCAAGCCGGTGGCGTAGCAACCGGCCACAGATTCGATCCAACGGGTTCTTCATCCATGCAGCTTCGTCTGAATCAGCTTGCCGCTCAACTCGCCAAAGGTCTTGCCCCGCTTTATATGGTGCATGGCGACGAGCCGCTCCTCGCGCTCGAAGCAGGCGACGCGATCCGGGCATCGGCGCGCGCGGCCGGATACGACGAACGCGAAATTCTCGTTGCCGAACAGGGGTTCAGGTGGGATGCTTTTTCCGCCGCAAGCAGAAACCTCGGCCTCTTCGGCGCTCGCAAGCTGGTCGATTTGCGCATCCCGAGCGGAAAGCCCGGCGTCGACGGCGCACGTGCGCTGGAAAACTTCGCTTCGAATCCGTGCGCTGACACGCTTACCCTGATCACGCTGCCGAGACTCGACCGGTCCGCGCTCAATTCCTCATGGTTCTTGGCGCTCGAGCGCGCTGGCGTATCGGTCGCGGTGTATCCGCTGGAGCGCAACGACCTGCCGCAATGGATCGCGGCGCGGCTTGCGCGCCAGCGCCAAAGCGCGTCTGCCGACACGCTGCAATTCCTCGCCGACACCACCGAGGGCAACCTCCTCGCAGCGCGGCAGGAGGTCGAGAAGCTCGCGCTGCTTCTGCCCGAAGGCAGACTCGACCCCGCCGCCGTCGAAGACGCCGTCGCAGATCTCGCACGATTCGATGTGTTTGCGCTGTCCGAAGCATGGCTTTCAGGCGACGCTCCGCGCGTCTGCCGCATTCTCGCCGCGCTCGAAGCCGAAGGCGAGGGCGTGCCGCTGTTGTTGTGGCAGCTGGGCGAAGACTTGCATGCGCTCGCCGCCGTGATGTCATCGTGTGCCACCGGCACGCCGGCGGCAGTGGCCGTGCGCAATGCGCGCGTCTGGGGCAAACGCCAGGTGGCAATGGAGCGCGCAGCGCGACGCGTCGCCCCGTCGGCGATACCCCAGCTCCTCACCAAGCTCGCCCGCCTCGACGCGCTCGCCAAGGGCATCGGGCGCGGGAACATCTGGGACGAGCTCTCCGAGCTCGCGCTCGCGCTTGCCGGCAGGCCGCTTATCGCAACGGCATAGGAGCCGTCTCGCGGGCAAGCCGAACCGTGCCCGTTTCACCATCGGCGTCATATCACGTCGGCACGCGCGAGCGGGCCTGGGTCGTGGCGACCGTCATGGTCGGAACGGTGTCGACGATCCTCGCCGCGACGATCATCAACGTCGCATTCCCTGCGCTGATCCGTGAATTCAATATAGGGCACGATTCGCTGCAATGGGTGGCGACCGGATTCCTCGCCGCCACGACGACGACCATGCTCGCCACGGCGTGGCTGGTCGAGTCATTTGGTCAGCGCCGGACCTTTGTCGGCGCGCTTGCGGTTTTTCTTGCGGCATCGGCGCTTGGCGCGGCGAGCTGGAGCACCGAGGTGTTGATTGCTTCGCGCGTGCTGCAAGGGGCAGCGACCGGCGTGCTACAACCGCTGGCCATGGTCGCGCTGTTCGATGTGTTCCCACCCGAGCGGCGCGGCAGCGCGATGGGCATGTTCGGCTTCGGCATCGTGCTGGCACCGGCCGTCGGCCCGGATGCTGCTCGGTTGGCGGTTCCTCCGCCGACGCACCTCTCTCGGCAAACGCCATCCCTTCGACTGGATCGGAGCAGTCCTTCTTGCCACGGCGCTGGTCGCCTTGCTGAACGTACCGGTTGTCGGCCATCGCGCCGGCTGGACTTCGGCGGCACTGGCCGGGCTTGCCGCGCTGACAGCGCTGCTGACGCTGGCGTTCATCGCCTGGGAATTCCGCTCGGCCGCACCGCTGCTTGCCATGCGCCTGTTCGGAATCGGCGGCTTTCGTTCGGCTGCCTTGGTCGCCTTTGCCTATGGGCTTGGACTCTTTGGATCGACTTATCTCATCCCCGTGTTCGTGCAGGACATATCGGGCTACTCGCCTTCTCGCGCAGGCTACCTGTTGCTTTGGCCGGGTCTGGCGCTCGCGCTTGCCATCGCCCTTGCGGGGAAGCTTACCGACCGCGTCGAGCCGCGATGGGTGGTCGCCGCCGGACTCGCGTGCTTTGCGCTTTCAAGTGCGCTGCTTGCCGTCGCCGGCGTTCAGACAAGCTTCGCCGAACTGGTGGCGTGGCTGATACTGGGGCGGATCGGGCTGGGGATGATCATCCCCGCGTTGAACGTGGGCGCGGTACAGGCGCTCGACTCGCAATACGTTGCCTATGCCGCCGCGTCGGTCAATTTCGTGCGCCAGCTGGGAGGCGCGATTGGCGGGAACCTGCTGGCGGTGCTGCTGGAATGGCGTCTTGGCGCCCACGCGGAGCCCGGCGGCGCCGCAACGGCCTTCCAAGAATGCTTTGGGGTGGTTACGATCGCGTTTGCGGCCGCGCTGATACCCGCGCTGTCCATGCGCAAGCACGGGAACTTCTGAAGGAGACTGCCATGTACCGCAAGATACTCGTCGCCTATAACGGTATGCCCGAATCCCGCTCGGCGCTCGATGAGGCGGTACGGATTGCGCCAGGCACTTCCGCCGAAGTGCACCTTGCGGCCGTCGTTCACTATCCGTCGGCGTATCTGCTTGCGGGCGAATACGTGCCTGAGGTCGCGCTGGCCGATGAGCGCGAGCACATGGAAGCCGATTTGAAGGCTGCGCACGCGGTGCTCGCCGGCAAGGGCCTCAACGTCATCGACCATCTCGTCGTGGGCGAGCCGGTCGATGTGCTGACCAAACTCGTCGCTGAGCTTGGAATCGATCTCCTGATCCTCGGTCACCCGCGCAGCAAGTCGTTTGCGCTGCGGTGGTGGCGCGGATCGGTCGACGCGGTGCTGATCGAGCGTGTGCGCTGCAGCATCCTCGTTGCCGCCGACGCTACGGCTTCGGCTGCACGCTGATGTCGCCGTAGAGCGCTTCGGCGCTTCCGCCGGTATTGTCGGTATCGGTCATGATCTCGATGGCCGTCACGTTCCCCGGTTCCTCTCCAAAGGCTCGCTTGTAGTCTTCGACCAGATTCCGCGTGTAGTTGTGCCATCGCCCTACGCCGGACTCGTCGGTGGCGACCGCGATCATCTTGATGCGTGAAGTGTGTGTGCTGGTCGTGATCGAATCGACGCCGACCTTGCTTCCCCAGATGTACATGAGCTCCGCATAGGGAAGGGCCTGGCCGGAGATCGTACGCGCCGTCGACGCGGTCGCCCGATCCCTGAGCGAGAGCTTGCTCGTGTCGCCGTCGAACGAAACCATCAGCCGCGCCGGGGCATCCTCCTTGCGACGATCGCCGGTGTCCGCATCGGGTATGCCCTGGACGATCTTCCAGCGCCAGGCAAGAACTGAAAAGCGGTGCGGATCGAAGCTCGTGTGAAGGCCCAGATACGATGCCGCGTTGCGCGAAGTCGCGCGAAGCACGACCGTACCCTCTTCGGCCACCAGCTTGTATTCCGTGTTGCCCTTGAAGGAAGCGAGCGGGTTGTGCTGCCAGCCGGGAGGGGGTCCGCCTGCCTGGGCGGTGGAAAAACGCGGAATTTCGGGCGCCTGCTCGGCCCACGCGGGGGCAACCCCAAGCAGCGCGGCGGCAAGGCCTATGGCGAGAGCGCGCCGCAGGCCGGTCACTGCAGGTTCGAGGCTATGCATCGCGTTTTCCTTCCGAAGAGCGTACACGTCGTCAACGATCTGGCGTAGCGGTCCCGTGCTTGCAGGCGCCAACCGCCGTTGCTTCCGGCGTCCGGCTCCATCGTCATGAAACCATAAAGAGTCGTTGAAACGACGCTGTCCACGATCGCTCCTGGCGCCGGCGCTGCGCCCCGCGTCAACGTGCCCGGCAGCGGTTCGTCCACCCACGTGCCTCCGTTGCCCGAAATCAATTGGACGGGATGCGCCGACTCGAAGCTGACCACTTCGAACAAGTGATTGTGGCCTGCGAGAAGCGCGTCGATATTGGACGGAAAAAGTGTCTCGCCGCCGATCGCCGCGAGAACCGATTGCAGCGATTCGTTGCCTGGGTATACGCCATCGGGCGGATGCGTCGGGTCGGTCGCAAAACCAAGAATGGGATGATGGTTCACAAAGAGATTGTGCGCAACTCCGGCGCTGAGCGCGAGCGCGCGCCTGAGTTGCGGCTCGTAGCGACGATACACCGGATCGGTCGGGGACAGCCGGGTCGTGCCGACTGTCGATGAATCGAAAATGATGAGTTGGCTGTCGTTCGCAAGCCATATCGCGTAGGGCTCGCTATAGTCGCCCTGCTCATCGTTGGCCGGGTCGTTGCAGTCCTGTTTTGGCTCCAGCGCGCGCGGATCGAGCAGGCGCCACCATCCCTGTCCTGCGCGGTTGCACGACTCGTGATTGCCGCGCACGACCACCCACGGCGCAGCGGCAAGCAGCGGTTGCGCCGGCGTAAAAAAATCGGCATCCCAGGCATCCCACCCATATCCCCAGGGGCTTCCCGCACATCCCGGATTGCCGGCAGGGCATGCGTTTTCGCGGTAGTGATAGTCGCCCACATGAATCACCAGATCCGGCTTCATTGCGGCCGCGGCCGCCGCGATTTGCGCGAATGGCCAGGAGACAGGGTCGTTGCAGGCCTGAAACGCCCGCTCGGAACGCTTGATGCGGCAGCCGGTGTCGCCGATGATCACAATGCGTTTCGGATCGCGCGTGGGGACCGCCAGCGTGTGACCACCGACGCTTGCGCGAGACGCCGCGGAGGGCAGCGTCATTTCGCACACCAGCAAGGGAAATGTGGAAGGCTTGGAATCGGCCGGTTCGCTTCGAGTTGGGCGCTGCGGCAGAATCTGCGGCCCGGCGCGAAGCTGCATGTCCCGCGCGGCGCCGTCCACCGTGGCCGAAGGGCACAGGACGTCGGCGGTGATCACCCGTGCGATGCGCCGCCCGCCGTCGCCAAGCACGACGAATGCCGCCTTGATCGGATCAGGGTTCGGTTTCGGCGGAGCTGGCGGCATACTCGAGCATGCCGCCAGCCATGCAGCCAGCCATGCGCCCAACAACGCGGCGCGACACGATCCGATCGGGAACCGCTGATTCACGCCCAATCTCCCCACAGCGCATTCAATGCGGACAGGGCCGCAAGCGGTGCGGTTTCGGTGCGCAGGATTCGCGGCCCCAGGCGCATTGCGCGAAAGCCTGCATCGAGCGCTGCGCCGGCTTCTTCCCGGGTAAGACCACCCTCGGGGCCGATCAGCAACTCGATGGAGCCGTGCGGGCGGGCAAAGCCGGAAAGCGATGTCGCCGCATCGGGCGCGAGGAACACCCGCAGCGTCGCAACCGATGGCATGGCGACCCATTGCTCGAACCGGTTCAGCGCGTGCAGTAGCGGAAGCCGGTTGCGGCCGCACTGTTCGCACGCCGAAATGGCGATCGACCGCCAATGCATTTCGCGCTTTGCCGCGCGAGCAGGATCGAGTTGCACGACGCTGCGCGCCATGGTCAACGGCCGGATCGCCGTCACGCCGAGCTCGACTGCCTTTTGCACCACCCAATCCATCCGGTCTGCGCCGGCGAGCCCTTGCACCAGCGTGACTTGCAGCGGGGACTCGCGGTCGACTGCGCGGTGTGACCCGACGCGCACCGAAACGGCCCCGCGCGCAACGTGCAGAATCTCCGCGTCGAACTCGCCGCCTTCGCCGTTGAACAACGTCACGCAATCGCCCGAGCGCAGCCGCAGCACGCGCGCGGCGTGATGCGCCGCGGGTGGCGGCAGCCCGATTTCTTTGCCCGCTTCGAGAGGCAGCGCGCAGTAGAGCCGGGGTGCTATCTTCAACTCCGCGCGGCTCTTATCATGCTAGCATTTTGCCATATCGCTTTTGGTGGAAATCTGGGAGGCAGCACATGGCGCCAACACCCCCCGCGCGCAACTTGGGATGGTCCGCGCCCGACTTCGAGTTGATGGCAACAGACGGCCGGCGTCACAGGCGCGACGCGCTGCGTGGGCCGAGCGGATTGCTGGTCATGTTTATTTGCAATCATTGCCCATTTGTCAAAGCGGTGCTGGACAAGATCGTGCGCGATACACGCGATCTGGCAAGCCACGGCATCGGATCGGTCGCCATATGCAGCAACGACCCCGTGGATTACCCGGAGGATTCGTTCGAGCACATGAAAGCGCTGGCGCAGCGCATGCAATTTCCATTCCCTTACCTCTGGGACGAAACGCAGAGCGTCGCCAAAGCCTACGGTGCGGTGTGTACGCCGGATTTCTTCGGCTTCAACGCAGCGCTCGAGCTGCAGTATCGCGGTCGACTCGACGATGCAGGTCGCGCACCCAAGCCCGATGCGCCACGCGAGCTCTACGCGGCGATGGTGGAAGTTGCGCGCAGCGGAAAGGGGCCCGCCATGCAGACGCCCAGCATCGGTTGCTCGATCAAGTGGCGGACGTAGGCGCCGCAGCCGCATCGACGAGAAAGGTCCGCAGGGCATCCAGGACCTCGTCGGGCGCCTCGGCCATCATGCTGTGGCCGGATTCCCGGAGCGTGACGACACGCCTGTTGGCAAGCGCCTCGATCAGCGCGGCCGCGTTGGCACGCGGCGCCATCTGATCGCGCTGACCGAGAACCAGCAGCGACGGGCACGCAACACTGGCCGCTGCGTCCAAGCCGCCTGCGTACCGGTGGCATGCAAGAAGATCGGTGTAGAGCACGCCGGGACGCGATCTCTCCATCAATCGCAGCGCATTGCCGGACATCCACACGCCCGGCAGCCGATTGCCGCCGAGGAGATCGCCCGGCGAGAAACTCCAGCCTGTGATGAGCTCGAACGCGGCGTGATCGTTTCGCTGTGCTGCGTCGAGCAGCGCGTCCGCCACGGGCATCGGTACCGCAGGACCGAGCAGCGCCATCCTCGCCACCCGCGAGGCATGGCGGCCCGCCGCGTCCAGCGTCGCAAGCGCGCCGAGGCTGTGACCGACCAGAGCCGCCTGTTCAACGCCCATCGCATCGAGGAGCGCGATGACCCACTCGCCGATCCGCTCGACCGATTCCAGCGGAGCGCCGGTGCTTCTTCCATGCCCCGGCAGATCGATCGCCAAAACGTTGCGTCCATGGTGCGCGAAATAGCGCGACTGAAGCGCCCATACGCTGTGATCGTTGGGTGCGCCGTGCACGAATACGATGGTCGGCAATGAGGGATCGAAGACGCGCGCGCCGGTATACGCGTAGACCCTTTCCCGGTGTACGACAGTCCACATTGAGTCGCCAGCCGCTCTGCTTTGCTATTCGACCAAGCGCCTAACACAGACGCTGAACAGCGCTATGCGCCGGCAGCCTTCGATGCCAGGTAGAGGGCCCGGCTCAGGTCCTCGATCAGGTCGTCGGCATTTTCCAATCCTACCGACAGGCGTATCGTTCCCTCGTCGATTCCCGCGGCGCGGAGCTTCTCCGCGGATACGCGAAAGTGCGTCGTGCTCGCGGGGTGGATCACCAGCGACTTGGCGTCGCCCACGTTCGCAAGGTGAGAGAAAATGCGCAACGACTCGATGAATCGACGCCCCTGGTCGCGCGTGCCGCGGATGGAGAAGCTGAATACGGCGCCGCAACCGAGCGGCAGCAGCTTTTGCGCAAGATCGTGATCGGGATGCGTCGTGAGCTCCGGATAGCCGACCGCAGCGACGAACGGATGCGCGGCGAGAAACCCAACGATCTTGCGCGTGTTGTCGACGTGGCGCTGCATACGCAGCGGCAGCGTCTCGATCCCCTGCAGAATCTGGAACGCCGTCATCGGCGCCATGCAGGCGCCAAAGTCGCGTATGCCCTCGCGCCTCGCGCGCAAGAGGAACGCCGCCGTCGTCGATTCCTCGGCGAAGATCATGTCGTGGAAACCGGCGTAAGGCTCGGTCAGCGTGGGAAACTTGTCCGACGATATCCAGTCGAAGCGGCCGCTGTCGACGAGCAGTCCGCCGATCACCACGCCATGTCCGGAGAGGAATTTGGTCGCGGAGTGATACACCAGGTCGGCGCCGTGCTCGAACGGACGCAACAGATACGGCGTGGTGAACGTCGAATCGACCAGCAGCGGCAAGGCGTGATCGTGCGCCAGCGAGGCCACGCGGGGAATATCGAGCACGTCGAGCCCCGGATTGCCCAGCGTTTCGCCGAACAGCAGCCGGGTTTGCGGCTGGATGGCCGATTTCCAGGCGTCGAGATCGCGGGGATCGACAAAGCTCGTGGTGATCCCGAACCGCGGCAGCGTGAAGTCGAGCAGATTGTGCGACCCGCCGTACAACGCGCGCGACGCGACGATGTGCGAGCCGCTGTCCAGCAAGGTGGCGATCGCCAGGTGCAACGCGGCCTGCCCGCTGGCGACCGCGATGGCGCCGACGCCGCCCTCGAGCGCGCTGATGCGCTCTTCCAGCACCGCGCAGGTTGGATTGGAAATGCGCGAGTAGACATGGCCTGCGCGCTCCATGTTGAAGAGCGCCGCCGCGTGGTCGCTGTCGGGAAACACGAACGACGCGCTCTGATAGATCGGCGTCGCGCGTGCCCCGGTCGCGGGGTCGGGGCGCGCGCCTGCGTGCAGGCTCAGGGTGTCGAAATGCGTGTTCTTGGGCTTACTCACCGGAGTGCCCGGCGGGAGATTCATTGCGGCTATGGTAGCGCATAGGGATACAAGGATACCCTCGGCCTCCTCCACTTTCAGCGAAACATTCAACGTTGAGTTGTCGGCCTCAAGCGTCGGCCTCGTCAACCTGCGACATGAATTGAACCACTTCGTGTCGGCCTCATGCGTCGACTCGCAATTCCCCGTCGATCCCCACGCTTCGCATGGGGCCCTCCCGCGCCGGGTGACTCGCGCCGCTACTCGCAATTCCCCGTCGATCCCGCTAAGCGGGTCCCGCGCCGGGTGGCTCGCGTGGCTACTTGGCTCCGCGGCGGACACGGCTTACACTTCGGACGCGATCCATTGTCGCAATTCACGGGGAGACTTCAACATGCAGCGCAAGGCATCCGCCCGATGGCAAGGCACAGTAAAAGAAGGTAAAGGCACCATTTCCACGCAGTCCGGTGCATTGACCGATGCGCCCTACGGATTCAACGCTCGCTTTGGCGATGCCAAGGGCACCAACCCCGAGGAGCTGCTGGGCGCTGCACACGCTGGGTGTTTCACCATGGCGCTGTCTTTTGCGCTCAACAACGCCGGGTTCACGGCGGAGGCGATCGATACCGAAGAAGCGGTCACTCTTGATAAGGTCGGCGACGCATGGACGGTCACCGCAATTCATGTGACCACGCGCGCGCGAGTGCCGAACATCGACGCCGCGAAATTCGCGGAAATCGCGGGTGGCGCGAAGGCCAATTGTCCGCTGTCACGCGTTCTCAACGCGACGATCACGATGGACGCGAAGCTGGTGGGTTGACGGCGCGAAAACGCAAACACGGCATCGATGAGCACACGACCGCAGCCGCCGCAGAAAGGGCGCGGCGCGACGTTCAATCCCGGCAACCGCTTTCGCCGCGACACGCGTGAAGCGGCTGACGACGGCTGGGCGGCGCCGCCGCCGGAAGACGACGACGAAGCTCTGCCGCCGCTCAAGACGACGGTCACGATTCAGCGCTCGCGCACGATCATCGCGCGCAACGATTCCCCCGATATTTCGTTTACGCAGTCGATCAATCCCTACCAGGGGTGCGAGCACGGATGCATCTATTGCTACGCGCGACCGACGCACGCGTATCTCGATCTCTCGCCCGGGCTCGACTTCGAGACCAAGCTCTTCGCCAAGCCGAATGCAAGGGAGCTCCTGGTCGAAGAACTTCGCAAGCCGGGATACGTCTGCAGCGCGATCGCGATGGGGACCAACACCGATCCGTATCAGCCGATCGAGCGTGAGTGGAAGATCACCCGCCAGATTCTTGAACTGCTCTCGGCGTGCGATCATCCCGTGTCGATTGTCACCAAGTCGTCGCTGGTGGAGCGTGACATCGATCTTCTCGGCCCCATGGCGGCGAAGAATCTTTCCTGCGTCTTCGTGTCGATCACAACGCTCGATCGCGACCTTGCCCGCAAGCTCGAGCCGCGCGCCGCGACACCGCAGCGGCGGCTGGCGACGATCAAGGCCGTCGCCGACGCCGGTATCCCCGTCGGCGTCATGACCGCGCCGATCATTCCGCAGCTCACCGACAAGGACCTCGAGACCATCCTCGATGCTGCCGCCGCAAACGGCGCGTGCTTCGCCGGCTGGACCATGTTGCGCCTGCCGCACGAAGTGAAGGATCTGTTCCGCGACTGGCTTTCGCAGCACTATCCGTTGCGCGCCGAGCACGTAATGAGCGTCGTACGTCAGATACGCGGCGGACGCGACAACGATGCACAGTTCGGCTCGCGCATGCGCGGCGAGGGCCAATTCGCCGAGCTGATCGCGAGGCGTTTCGAGTTGGCTTCCCGCAGGCTGGGGCTCAACCGCGAGCGCACGACCATGGATACGTCGCTGTTCAAGCCGCCGAAATCGAGCGTGGAAACGCCCCAACTGCCCCTGTTCTGACACTGCGGTCGGGGGAGGCGAAAGACCCGTGGACGAAATCAGCCAAAGGCTGGTCAATTGCTACACCGGCGCGGTTCACGATGTGCTGCGCATGATGGGTCGCGACAACATCGTGCTGCCGCCGCACATCAAGGCCATCGCGCCCGAGACACGCCTTGCAGGACCGGTATGGACGGTGTCCGGCCGGATGGACCGCAGCAAGACGCGGCACGAGACCCTGCTTGCATGGTGCACGCTGTTGTCGAAGGCGCCGGCCGGGCATGTGGTCGTCTGCCAACCCAACAATCATGAGATCGCGCTCATGGGTGAGCTTTCCGCGCAGACGCTTCAGGCACGCGGCGTGCTGGGCTACGTCGTCGACGGCGGTTCGCGCGATACCGAGCTCGTGCTCGCACAGAAGTTCCCGGTATTCTGTGCATTCCTGACACCATCCGACGTCGTCGAACGCTGGGTCCCCGACCGCTTCGGCGATCCGGTGACCATCGGTGGCGTGACCATCTCCAGCGGCGACTATCTGCTTGGTGACCGCGACGGCGTGGTAATCATTCCCCGCGATCTGGTCGATGAAGCGCTGATGCGAGCGGAAGAGGTTGTTGCAACCGAGAGCGAAATGCGCAAGGCGCTGATCGGCGGCATGGATCCGGTCGACGCATACAATCGCTATGGAAAGTTCTGACCTGCTGCGCGCGGGCGCCGCCTAGGGCCGACACATGTTTGGTACGCACGACCTCGTGCTTTTCGTCGTTTCCGGCATATTGCTCAACATTACGCCGGGCGCCGATACGCTGTATATCGTGAGCCGCAGTGCGGCTTCCGGCGCAAAAGCGGGCGCGGTCGCCGCGCTCGGCATCGGCGCCGGCTGCTTCGTGCATATTTTCGCCGCGGCGCTGGGTTTGTCGGCGATCCTCGCTGCGTCCGCGACGGCGTTCCTGGTCGTCAAGCTGGTCGGGGCCGCGTATCTCGTCTACCTGGGCGTGGCGATGCTTCGCTCAGGCGCCACGCATGCCGCCCCCGCGGCGCCGCCGCCCGCTGCCCCGATGTCGCGAGTCTTCGCCCAGGGCGTGCTTACCAACGTGCTCAATCCCAAGGTCGCGCTGTTCTTTCTGGCGTTTCTGCCTCAATTCATCGATTCGGGCACGCCCGACAAGGTCATCGCGTTTCTTTTTCTCGGGCTTGTCTTCAACATAAACGGAACGCTGTGGAATCTGCTGGTTGCGCGCATCGCCGCGACCGCGGGTCATCGCTTCCGGCTCGCCGCCCGCGCGGCACGATGGCTGCAGCGGGCAGTCGGCAGCGCGTTCGTTGCGCTGGGCGTCAAGCTGGCGTTGAGCGAGCGGGTTTCAGGCTGATGGGTTTGGCGGCGCAATGAAAAGGTTTGGAATCGCGTTGCTGTGGGCCGTCGGCGGATACCTGGTCGGCGCGTTTGGCGGCGGCTGGTTGGTGACCGAATTCTCGTCCAACATGCACGACCGCAGCGTCGAGGCCGCGATGAGCGGTGTCTTTTTCTTCGGCCCCGTGCTTGCCGTCGTGGCCTTCATAGCGGCGATGCTGTGGCGTCGCTCCGTGAAAAACAGTGGCGCCGGTTAGGAACTCTGGTGGGGATGCCCCCCTGGACGGGAAACGCCTGATCTACTCGATAAGCGCCTCCAGCAGACATCCGAACTCACGCGCAAAATCGACCGACACCCGCGCGTGAATCGCACCCTGCTTGTCAAAAAAGCGGCGCGACCCGCTCAATCCGAATACGCCGTCGTGCCAGACGTCGGGGTGGATATACAGGCCTTGTCGCCCATCGAAGCGAAAGCACACGAAATTCTCGGGCTTCACGTCGTCTCCGGGCAGGGCAAGCGGGACGAAAAATGGCCCGGGCTCCAGTGGAAAGAAGATCTGGCCGCCATCGGGGTGGTAATTCGCGTGCCAGAGCAGCATGCGGTCAGGTGCGCGTTCGTGCTCGATGCTGGCACGCTCCGGGTCCGTCGCGTAGGCCAGGATGTAGCTGCCGCCGACGGCGTCGTTCCGCCCGAACAGAACATCGCCTTTCCATTCGCTGACGAACACGCCTTCGGTCGTCCCGCCCTGGTCGCCGGTGTCGTCATCGACCGGCCGCCAGCCTTGGGCGCGCCAGCGCACGATTTCGATGTGGCATTGCGCTGGATCGTCTACCAGCGTCCCATATCCTTCGAGCGCCGCGTGGGTAGCCGCTCGCACCGGCATGCGCGTCCGCGCCAGCCCGAGCGGCAGATCGGGGTGGAGATAGTCGATCGCCATCGGTACGCCGACGCGCGACTCTAGGTGGGCGGCACCTCGGTCTCCGCCGGCGGCGCCAATGGGTCGCCGGCCGCGTCAGCTTCGGTCTTTTCAAGCTTGCGCTTGCGTTTCTCTTCCTGCTTTTTTTTCTTTTCGAGTTCTTTCTGACGCTTTTGATATTGATAGTTGGGTTTGGCCAAAGGGTCACCGTTTCAAGTAGGTTCGAACTGCCGTCGAGCAGGCGCGTGTCCGGGACTCAACCCCGGAATTTCCGTCGATCCAGGCCAATTGTAGGGGCAAGCCGCAGCGGCGACCAGCGCGGCGAGGTTCGTGCCCGACAATTCACGGTCGGCCAGGAATGTCGGGCGGTGGAGCTAGGTTTCGAGAAGATCCCCGGACGGGCCGTAGTAGAGCCTGCCATCGACCACACTCGCAGCAGGTGTATACGGATGCGGGACGACCTTGCCCGGAGCCATGATGTGCAGGACTTCGATGCCGCGCACCTTGAGCGCGTCGGCGATGAGCGCGCGGTGGCAGCGCCACCATGGAGCCTCGGCGCACATGATTGCCGTGCGCGCTTCTCCCGCGCCGGCGATCAGGCGGCAGAGCGCGTCCTGGAAGGCTGCAGTCTCCATGTAGTCGGCGTAACCGCGAAAGGATGCGTTGCGCCAGCGCGTGTTGAATGAGTCTGGACGCGGCACGCGCCGGCCGCCAAGCTCGGGGTAGCCGCTGTAGCGGATGCCGACATTGGGCAAAGCCTCGGCCAGCGCGGTCGCATTGAACTGCGGATACCTTCGCGATGCGGGATATCGCCTGACATCGGCCAGCGACTCGATCTGTTGCGCTTGCAGCAAATCGAGAAATTCCTGCAGCAGCCGGGTCGAGTGCCCGATGGTCCAGATGGTCTGCAATCGCATCCGTTCTGGACTCCGGCTTGCGGCATCGGTTCAGGGGTGGTCAGGCGCGACGCCTATCGTGCCCACACGCCCTCTGCGGCGCGGGAGCGATTACAACCCCTAGTGGCTTTCCCGGCCGACCTTGGCGCCTGAGTTGCCCACCAGGAAATCGAGGTCGACGCCCCGGTCGGCTTGGGTCACCGTCTCGCAGTAGAGCTTGACCCAGCCGCGGTCGGCGTGCGGCTTCGGCGATTTCCAGGCCTTTTTCCGGCGGACCAGCACGGCATCGGTGACGTGCAGGTGAATTCTTCGCTTGGCGACGTCGACCTCGATCAGGTCGCCGCTTTCGACCAGCGCGAGCGGGCCGCCGGCCGCCGCCTCCGGCGCGGTGTGCAGCACGACCGTGCCGTACGCCGTGCCCGACATGCGTGCGTCCGAGATGCGGACCATGTCGGTTACGCCTTTTTTCAGGATCTTTGCGGGTAACGCGAAATTGCCGACCTCGGGAAAGCCCGGATAGCCTTTCGGACCGCAGTTCTTGAGCACCAATATGCAGGACGCGTCGACGTCGAGCTTCGGATCGTCGATGCGTCTGTTGAGATCGTCGATGTCTTCGAATACCACTGCGCGGCCTTTGTGCTGCATCAGCGCGGGCGTCGCGGCAGACGGCTTCAGCACCGCGCCCTGGGGCGCCAGGTTGCCGCGGAGCACCGCGATGCCGCCCTGCGGTTTGAACGGTTTCCCCAGCGGCGTGATGACGTCAGAATTGTAGTTGACCGCGTCCTTGCAGTTGTCCCAAATTGTCCGGCCGTTGACCGTGAGCGCGTCCTTGTGCAGGTACTTGCCGATCTCTTTCATCACCACCGGCAGTCCACCCGCGTAGTAGAAGTCCTCCATCAGATATTGCCCCGACGGCATGAGGTTGACCAGGCATGGCATGTCGCGGCCCAGACGGTCCCAGTCATCGAGCGACAGCGGCACGCCCACGCGCCCCGCGATGGCGAGCAGATGCACGACCGCATTGGTCGATCCGCCGATCGCGCCGTTGACCATGATCGCGTTCTCGAACGCAAGCTTGGTGAGAATTTTCGACATACGCAGGTCTTCGCGCACCATCTCGACGATGCGTCGGCCCGCCATGCGCGCGAGAACCTTGCGGCGCGAATCGACCGCGGGAATCGCCGCGTTGGTCGGCAATCCGATGCCGAGCGCTTCGACCATCGACGCCATCGTCGATGCCGTGCCCATGGTCATGCAGTGCCCGGCCGAGCGCGACATGCACGACTCCGCTTCGATCATGTCGGATTCGTTCATCTGCCCGGTCTTGAGCATCTCGGTGAACTTCCACACATGGGTGCCGGAGCCGATATCCTCGCCGCGGAACTTGCCGTTGAGCATCGGCCCGCCGGACACGCCGATGGTGGGCAGGTCGCACGACGCGGCGCCCATGAGCAATGCCGGGGTCGTCTTGTCGCAGCCCATCATGAGCACGACACCGTCGAACGGATTGGCGCGTA